>JASEGY010000251.1 GCA_030019105.1 bacterium
AATCTGTATAATCTGTGAAATCTGTGTTCCTCTTTTTGTACGGCTGAGTAGTTACACTCCTTTTATTGTTTTACTGTTACCTGGAAAGTTAGAGTATCAGATGCGCCGGAACCTAAGGTTCCTACATTCCAGATTAAATCCGGTACGCCTGAATCGACCGCCCCTGTGCCGGTAATGCTGCCTGCCTCATAGTTTAGCCCGGCAGGCACCGTGTCGTAGGCAATTACATCCTTTGCCTGACCGGTTCCTATGTTGGTCAGGGTTATCCTGAACTCTACCCTATCACCTGCAATCCCATCGGAATTATCACTGTATTCTGTATTTCTGGTGATATTCCTTACTGTCTTGTTTGTGAGGATGTAGATGTAGGGTGAGGTAACTGTGATGTAATCTGTCATAGTCCTGGAATCACTTCCACATTCTCCACTTACGATCAGGGTAACGGTGTAGGTGCCAGGGGTGGTGTAGGTATGAGTTGGATTCCGGATGGTGGTGTCAGCCGCCCCATCTCCATCTAAGTCCCATGACCAGGAGAGGACATTGCCGGTGGATGAGTCGGCAAAACCGACGCTCAGGGGCACACATCCCGCGGTACCGCTGGCCGTAAAGTCAGCCACAGAGGGAGGACAGGGCGAATAGTAAATGCTAATAGTATCGGCACCGCTGTTGCCGGCATAGTCAGTGGCCGTGACAATAAAGGTGTTGGTGTCAGGAACAAGATCAACATCATCGAAGCTGAAATTGGTGGTATCACCCCTGTTTCCCTTTCCAACATTTATCACGACGACTTTCACGCCGGTTCCGGTATCTGTGCTTGTTCCACTAATACTCACTCGAGATTGCGAGGTGCTTGAACCATCAGATGGAGAAGCGATAATCACGGCAGGCGGGGTATGATCAATGGTCAGCGGCCCTTTGCTGTAGCTTAAAACCGCCGGATTGACCCCATCGTCAATCTTGCCGTAGACGTAATAAGTTCCTTCCAGCGTCCCGGAGGTGTCCCAGGAATAGGAATCGGTCTCATCATCCTCGGAAATCCCGCCAGCGATCCGGGTGCCGTCATAGCCGGTATCGTCGCTGTCGTAATAGAGACTGATGGCAGCGCTTACCTCCGGGCAGTGGTCGAGCCAGGTGATCGGGTATGTCCCATTAGTGGCTGCCCCGGTCTGAGGCGGCTGGTTGATGTAAATCTGCGGCTCGGCCGGGAAATGGTAGGAGATAGTTAGCCTGGGACTAACAGATGAGGGGTTAGTATATTCACTGCTGTAAAAGAATGAGTCGCCGGCAGCCTCAGGTCTAACGAAGAGACCGTAATTAGCCGAACTGCCATTGGCCCAGTCCTGAACAAGGGAGGGTGTGACAGTAAGGGAACACCATTGGTTGACCCCTACTGTTTGAAATGAGCCGCAGTCAGTGGCCCTGCGGTCGAAAACAGAGTCCTGCGGGGCTGTATCGCTGGTAGTCCCTAAACCCGAAGAATTCCAGACTATCCCGGTCTTTCTCGAATTCCAGGTGGCTTCTAATTCCTCCCAGTCCTGAAGGACTCCGTAAGCCTTGAGGGTATGACCGGAAGAAGAGCTTGCCCAGACCTGCATCAGAGAGATGTTCGCAGAGTCGATAATCGCCCCGGAAGGCAGGCTTGAGATGTTCCATTTGATCAAGAAGCCCTCAGAAGACCTCATAGACTCGATGTTGGAGGAATTGCCGTAATTGGTATCTGCATGCATGCTGTAGTAGTCGTCAGAGATAGTTGCATCCTCACAGCCGCTGTATCCTGAAGATGGCAGAGCCCCATTTTGAAAGGAGACAGTCACTATCTCGGACTTGGTGAAAAGGATATGTCCCTCTGAAACAGCCTCATTTCCGGATGGATCGCTGCTCCTTATCCGAAGCTGGTAGGTAGTATTGGGCAGGAGTCCGGAGAGATCTATCTGGTGAGAAGTAAGATAGGTTGAATCAGAGGCAGTGGAACCATAAGCCAATGTCTGGCCAAAGTCAACGATGGAGTTAGCTATTTCATTGGTTGACCACCGGATGGTAGCTGAACGATCCAGGATATTGAGTATCTCTACGCCTGAGATGACCGGAGGGATTGTATCAAGGGAGACGGTGGTAAAGCCCTGATCCGACGACAGGGCCAGATTAGCAGACGGGTCAGCAGACCTGACCCGGAAGTGATAGGGAGTGTCAGGCAAGAGGCCGTGGAGGTCTACCTGGTGGGTCCTGGTCCAGGTAGTATCAAGGGCGCTAAAAGAGCCGTAGGTTTCAGCCGGACCGTATTCTACCTGTGAATTAGAAAGCTCGTCAGTAGTCCAGGTTATCCTGGCCCCCTCACCGGTGATGAGGGAGACGGTCACATCCGAGATGACCGGCGCAGCCGTATCAAAATAGGCAATCTCAAGGATGGGCCGCAGTGCGGCATCGGCCTCTTCGTTGGAAGAAAAGAAGTTGACGGTGGTATCATTAAGATCAGTCGTGGCCAAAAGGACACCCTGATTGGGAAAGCTGTTCTTATTCCAGCCGTCCACGGCTGAAGTTACATCCCAGTTGAACCAGTGGGTGGTAGAAGTAGCCGGATTGACCGTGATGGTATCCAGGGGGGCGCTCAAGACCGTGGTGATTTCTCCTCCACCAGTGTTGCTCCAGGGAGAATTTCGAGTAAACCAGTCAGCCCCGGTTCGATCCCAATCACCCAGGCCATCAGGGTCAGTAATCCGATAGGCGGCCACCTCCTCCTGGATGTAATATTCATTCGGAGAGGAGGGATTGGTATACAACTTCAGGTAGGCAGAAGATATAACGGCCTGGGGCGGCAGGTCAGCCAGATCAAAATAGAGCACCGCTGCCCGCCTGTAGGCAGGATCTGCCACATAACCGGGAGTCACCCACAGTTGGTCAAGGGTAGGATAACTGTCTGTTCCGTTGATAATAAAGGAGGTATCAAAACAGGTCCCGGGATGATCAGATTGGGAGTTCTCACCCCAGATTTCAGAAGTAGTAAAGGTTTGGTCGCTTGATACGGCTTCATTGGCCTGGGGCGAACCGTCCCGGCTCTTTACCCGGAAGTGGTAGGTGGTATGGTGATCAAGGCCGGTTAGAATAATAGAATGAGCCGTCGCCAGGGTGGGATCAGTGGTCTGATTTCCGTAGCCGGTGTCCGGGCCGTATTCTACGGTGGAAGTAGATGGTTCATCGGTTTGCCAGGTGATAGTCGCCTGGTCGTTACTAATATTAGAGACAACTATGTCTGAAATAACCGGCGCGGTGATATCCGCTTCAATAGGAAATGCAAAGTGGATAACCAGTTCCGGTCTCAGGGCTTCATCATAATGATGGTGTCCATACCAGGAATTCACTTCATCTACTTCATCCTCCTGTTTCAGGAGAAAGCCGTAGTCCGGCCATGTCTCACTCCTTACCCCCTGGACATAAGGGGTAACATCCCACTGCCTCCAGAGATCGATCCGGCCGTCGCTTAAATCTACAACCGAGATGGGGCCTGTCTCTACATCGTCTCCACCTCCTGGTACGGACCAGGGGCTATCCCAGCAGACCGTGGCCGGATCGAAAGGTTTATTAAGGGCAAAGACCTGTATCCGGCCATATTGGCCCTGAAATGAGCCGTTTGCAGTCTGATATAATCTCAATTCGGCGCCGGTGATATTATTGGCCGGGGAGATTGAAGAAAGTATGTCCGACAGGCCATCAAAGGAGACGGCCTGCCTGTTTATGTCGCCGATCAGGCCAACCCATCCTGAGGCGTCTTCCGGGGGATAATAATTCTGGTCAGAATCTCCCTGGCGCAGGCGACAGAGGACATTGCCTGTATAGCCCTGCCAGCCATTCTTCAGTCTTATTACATTTGACCCCTCTTTGACCGTTACCTTAATCCGGTCAGAACT
Source organism: bacterium (assembly GCA_030019105.1). Taxonomy (GTDB): domain Bacteria; phylum UBA9089; class JASEGY01; order JASEGY01; family JASEGY01; genus JASEGY01. The sequence goes on from JASEGY010000251.1 coordinate 3,903, forward strand.
CAGGCACCCATTGTTATCCACAACCTTAAGCATGACATCATAGCTACCGACCTCAAAGGGCAGGGTAATTATCTGTCCTGTCCCTAATTCCTTTCCTTCATCAGGGTTGACGCCGGTAATATCATACCAGATATAGTTGGTCACAGTTCCATCCGGATCAGAGGAAGCAGAGCCGTCAAGGAATACATCCTCCTGCCAGTTATCATCCGAGTCTACAAGGATAATGTTACTGCCGGCATTAGCCGCAGGACATTGATTGCTTGGTGATTCCCGATACTCATAACATCCGGCATCTATCCCGCCTGCTCTGGAATTGCCTCTTAAGTCCTGGGAAGGGGCATCTGTATCTGCCCCAAAGTTTATGACCGGGCTGGTTAGGAGATGATCAAAGTTGAATCTTTCCGGTGTCGAGGTATAAGCCAATGAAACATCGGCAAACTTCGGATCCGTATAGATATTACCGCTCATCGAGTCGCTCTGACTTTCGGCCTGGACAAGGGTCAAGAGTTGGTCCTTAAGCTTTACTGCTGTCTGGGCGCTTCCCTCTGTCCGGTAAATGATATTATTTTCAATAGTCGTTCCGGCAAAATGCCTCTCCTGGAGCATCTCTATCGGGGCCGTTCCTCCCAAACTTCCGCCGATGAGGATGTTATTTCTGATGATGTTGCCGGTATAGGTGAAATTGCTTCCTGAACTCTCATTAAAGTGGATAGCAGCCGCATCATTAGACTTTGACCAGATTGTATTGTTTATGATCTTGTTGTTGTCTGTTGATCGAATGCCAGGAATATTATTGCCATCATAATCAGCCTCGGGATAATTATATAAGATAATGCCATAGGTTTCGTTATTGAAGATGAGGTTGTTTCTGAAGGTGGAGTTGCAGACACCATTTATGGCAGAGATGCCGCCCAGAGTATTGCTGTGGAATATGCAGTTCTCTACGGTTAGATTATCGCAGGCCCCGTTGAATTGGATCCCATGCCGGCCATTCCTGTAGGAGATGCAGCCCCGGACGGTTATATTGCAACTGTGATAGGAGTTAGGATAATAACCGTTCAGGTAGATACCGTGGGTGCCGTTGTCATGGAAGACACAATTTTCAATCAACACATCATGCTCTCCATCGGTAAACATGCCGCGGCTATTGTGCCTTGACTCAATATTTCTGAAGGTGGCATGATGAAAGCGGAAGCCATCAAAACTGCCATCCTCCACAATAAATCCATCATAGATGATATAATTACCTGCCCCCAGGGCCGTATTCTCGGCAGTAAGTATTACCTTCTCTCCTGGATAGGCTAAAGCTGCGACCGGTTTTGTGTCTGTGCCTATGCCGCCTACTCCCACACCATCGGAATAATTCCCCTCCCGAAAGATGACCATATCTCCTGGTTGCAGAAGGTTGTGGACCACACCCCACAAAGTAGCATAAGGCTTGTTGATATTATCTACCTCGCCGGTAGTGTCACTTCCATCTTTGGCAATAAAGAAGATGCGGTCAGGATTATAGCCTAAGTGGCTGAGGAAGTTATCCAGGGTGCCATATTTGGTCAGGATGGTAGCCGGCGTATTTACACCCGAGTCACTATCATCCGCATCAGGCCCAAAGGGAGAGGCCACTCCATAGCCGTCACAGTCCCTGTCAATATAATAGGCATTGGTGCAGCCTTTGCCTATTGGAGTGTAAGAATCGGCAAAAGCAAGGCTCGTGTTTAAAAAGAGCGTCACAAGTCCGTAGATAAAAATATTCCTCAAAATATCTCTCCTTAATAAAAACCCTATTTTCTCCCTATTACTCCATTCCATTTGATTTTAGTGGTTTGGATAGAAACCAGGTTTCTTCA
>JASEGY010000252.1 GCA_030019105.1 bacterium
CGCAATCGTAACATTCTCGCGGACAACGCAAATGTTGCGGGGTAATAGTATAACGGCCGTTACGGGGCCGGTATGCACAACGACGAGCGTAGACATCCAAATACAAGGAAAGTCGTCCGGCAGACCATATATGAACGTTTCGTAATCGGCGATAGACGATAGTGGTTGGGTAGACATGTCAGACAGGGAGTGGCATCTTATTCAAGGCGGCCAACACAGGCTCTACCTGTTGTTGGAGTAGTTGCCGGTACTCTGTTTCGCGGGTCTGGAGGATTTCGTACAGCCCAAGCCACTCGATCAGATCTAACCGCTGTTCGATTTTGTCTTCTTTTGCCAGACGGTAGAACTCACTCGAACGCAGGCGGTATTTGCACTCGAACTCGCGCAAACGATTTTCAATGCCCTGCATATCCAGAACCAAGAGGTTCAAATCCTTATTCCGCTTGTTCATCATTTTATCCTTTCCCGATGATTATCTTCAACAAAGGCCCGCCAGTTGCTGGCATCCCCTTTCCTTTCGCCCATTTTTGCCCTCCTGTGTCAAGCATATCCAAGTATATCATAAATGGACATATTTGTCAACGACTCTAAGACACCAATAGTATAACCTGGCATCAAAGTCAAGGTTCTTTGGGAAGTTCGCCTTCGCACCAGAGCCGCAGCGCCTCCAGGACACGCCGGCTCTTTTCTTCGTTTGAAAGATACGGGGCGCGTGAAAGTTCGAGTTGAACCCAGGGAAGCTCCTTTGAATGGGCGCGAATAATGAAGCCCCCCTGGAAGGGGTTATTGATGGATACCGGCTGTTCAAGGGTTCTCTCAAGGCATCGGGCCAGGGACTCCAGCCATTCGGCCGGGCAGGTAAAGCCGGCGTTGCTCAGACAGACAGGGGGACGCTCTTGGCCGTGATCCGGACCGACAGGAGGACCCTCGGCGGCCATGGTGTGGCAGTCCACGCCGAGCCTGGCCTTCCCGGCCATCTTGGTGAGGCAGGCATGGTAGGGCCGGTGATATTTCAGGATCAGCCTCCGGATGATGTCTTCTGAGGGAAGCTCCCGGTAAACCTCTACATCCCAGCAGGTGTGGGTTTTGACCACGCCGTCTTTTCTTCGATCATCCTCGCGGCGGTTCATGTCCACGAAGGCCCGCGCTATGTCTGTGGTCACGAAAGCCGCCACCCCGGCCTCGATGGGATAATAGATGGCGGCGGCCCCCTCGTCGCCGTCGGCAATGATATCTTTTTCGCTGAGGAGGCTCAGTCGCCGGACTTCCGGCGGAATACGGCGGCCGGCGTGCGGAACAGAGACAAGGAGCGGCAGGGTCATGGTTTTGGCCCGCCGAGACCGCAAGCCTGGGGCTCGCACACGCACAGGGCAAAAGCGGCGCCCACGGCGGCGTCTATGGCGTTGCCGCCTTCCGAGAGGATGCGCGCCCCGGCCTCGGTAGCCCGGTAATGGGCGGTGGCAACCATCCCCTCTTTCGACGCCGCAATGCGCTGCGGTGTCGGAACGCGGGCTACCGCCGGTTCTAAAAGTTCCGTGTTCAGATCAATCTTTTTCTTTGGCTTCATTATTTTTTACCTGGGTGGCCTCTCTGGCGAGAAATTGGGCCAGCAGCAGCGTTCTTTGAATGATGCTGCCCCTGTTGACCGCCTCCCGGGGCGTATTGATGTCCCGGGCCACAGGCCCGATGCCGCAGACCACAGGAATTTTTGCGGGCACCAGGCCGCCCGCCGACTGCATCACACTGGACTCCCGGTTCAGCGGTATATTCCATTCATCTGCCACGGCTCCCAGGTGCTTGGCCAGCAGGAGGCTTTCCCGCCGGCCGGGCATGGGCGGGCGGTCTGATATCGTCTCCAGTTTGAGCCGGATGCCCTTTGGCCGGCCCAGGATTTCTCTTATTCCGGCCTCGCGGTCATCCGCCCGAGTTGGATCAAAATAGCTCAGCACGAGCGTTGCCTTGATCCGGTGGGGCACCATCATCGGGAAGGCCTCCGTGCTTATGTCCACCGCAGCCAGGGCAATACGCTCTTTTCGGGATGAAAGGCCGCGGAGCAAAGAAAGCTTCTCAGCGAACCAGAGAACAACCTCCATCGCCTTATTTTGCTGCCCGATGCGCTGGGGCTTTCCCTCCGCCACCAGGCGGTAGATCCTCCGGCCGCGGCGCTGAACCCTGATATTGTCGGGAGGACTTCCCGGCCGCAGGATGAATACCTGTTTCGCCTTTGAGGCCGCCGCCCGGATAATGTCGGCGCTGTAGCGGCAGTCCCTGCCCTCGTCCAGGTAATAGAGGACACCGATCGGCAGCCGGTGGAGCAATTTACTGTGCCTCAGCGCCCTGAGGGTGAATTCCAGCATCACCAGCGGGGCCCGGGAGATGCCGATCCCTTCCCCGTAGAGCCATTCCGGTTCGAGGCGGAAGGCATGGCCGGGCGCATTAAGCTCCAGGGGGACGTCGATGTGGCCGATGAAAAGCGTTCCCCCGGCAAAACCCGCCCCGGTCTCCCAGGTGCATACAGACCGGCTGTCAGTCAGTGACTTCACCGGCTTCATTTTAATCTCCCGCATGCTGTCCTCGAGCCTGGAAATGGCCGTGGAGTTCCCAATCGGATCGGCTGTCCGGCTCGAAACCAGGGTCCATTCCTTCAGGCGTTTCTCCATCTGGTCGCGGCGCTGGGTAAGAAAAGTGAAGATGAGTGTTTGGGGATTATGTTCCTTCGGGCTGATATTCGGTGGAGACGGTGTCCCGAAATACCTGGCGCCGGCCACTTCGACGAGCCGGTTCAGCAGGGCCGGAAAATCGAGGCCCACATGCTCTGCGGCGATGACGTAGGAGCCGTGTTCACCCAGGCTCGGCAGGCTGTTGATCTCAAGAATGAACAGGTTGCCTGCCGGGTCCAGACGCATATCCACCCGGGCCGTATCGTAGCATCCAATGGCGGTAAAGGCCAGCCGGGCAAGCTCGCGGGCTTTCTCAGCCGTTGCCTCGTCCAGCGGGGCCGGGCATAGCCATTGGATCTCCCGGCCGGATTTTCCTTTCTTGTCTTCAATAGTGTAGATGTTGGGGCCGCCCTCCCCGAAAACGATTTCGCAGGGCGGGAGAGTTTCGGGCGGGTTGTTCCCGATGAGACCCACATTGATCTCCCGGCCTTCAATGTACTCTTCTACCAGGACCGGCTGGCGGAAGGTATCGAAGATGTTCCGGGCGGCTTCCCTCAGCTCGGTCTCATCGTTGACTACCTTAATGCCCATGGAGACGGCCTCGTTCTTCGGCTTAACGATCAGGGGATAAGCCAGGCCGGGCGCCGGAAATCCCGGGGCGTCAAGGACAGTGAAGTCCGGGGTGGGAAGGCCGTGCTGGAGGAAGATCATTTTAGCCACCACCTTGTCTAAAGCCAATGAATGCGCCAGGGGACCGGAACCGATGTAGGGAATCCCCACCATTTCCAGGATGCCCGGAACATGGGTGTAGCGGGCCTGTCCCTGGATGCCGTAGGAGAGGTTGAAAACCATGCCCGGCCGCTCCCCTTTAAGCACCCCCGGCATGAACTCCTCCAGCTTGTGGATGATATCCTTGTCCCCTTCGAAGGCTTTAACCTGGTGCTTGTGCTGTTTCAACCCATCAACAATCCGCTGAATGGATTTTTTTCCGTATTTCTCTCTGTTGGGCAACCCAAACAGGTTGATCACCTTCTGGCTGTCCCGGTTGTAGATAATGGCAATTTTCATTAGACCTGTTCTCCTCCGGATATAGGACTTATAGGACTTATAGGACTTATTGAATTGATTGGACTAATGTCGGACTTCCTGTTGATCATCGTTTCAGCCCGTCACCTTTTTCGGTCCTCCGGCAGAGCCGTCCCGGCGGGGGTCGGCTACTCCCCAGTATTTACCCGGCTCCTGTCCGGCCAGATGCAGCCCCCCCACGGAAAAGGCCCAGTCGTGATATGGTATGAGTTCAAATTTATGTTTTTTCAGAAGCTCCAGGGCCTGCGGCTTGAACCGGCCGGCTTCAAGGAAGACCTGCTTTTCCGGGGTGCAATGCAGGCGGGGCGCTTTTACGGCCTCAAAGGGGGATTGGCTCAACAGACGAACAATGACCTGGAATATGCCGGAAACCATGCGCTCCGAGCCGGTTGAGCCAATGGCGTATCCGGGCCGCCCGCCCGGCTCGGGCCGCCCGGCCGGCTCGGCCCGGCCGGCCTGAAACACTATGGTCGGGCAGGCATTTGACCGGGCGATTGCCCCGGGTCTCAGAAAGTGGGGGTGCCGCCTGTTTCTCAGTTTAAACCCTTTCAGGAAGCCGTTGTACAGAAAGCCGAGATCAGGCGCGGCCGCCTTGGCGCCATAGGAACGCTCAATGGACTGGGTAAGGGCGACCACGTTGCCGAACCGGTCAATAACATTAAGATGGGAAGTCTCGCCGCTTTCTTCCGGTTCACGCCGGATGCCCTGATCATCGTTTCGGCCACCAGAGCGCCGAAGAAACCGGATTTCTTCAAGAAACATGGTTTCTGGAAAGTCGCAATGGCCCAAACGATGGTCAAGGCTACGCCGGAGTTTCGCCGCTGTTTTCCGGGCATAGACCTTGCCGGCAAGGTCAGGCGCCTTTTCCCCTGACCGGGTAAATTCTCCCAGGTTGTATTTGCGCCGGTCCCTGCGGGCGCGCCGGATTATGGCGGCAAACAGCAGGGCCGCTTCCGGGGAGTCAGGGTCGAAATCCGGCGGGACAAGCTCTTCGAAGAGATTCAGCATCTCAATGAGAACAACGCCTCCGCCGGGCGGCGGCATGGTTGCGATTGTCCAGTCGCCAAAGGTCGAGACCACAGGCTCCCGCTCCAGTGGCCACGGTATCTCGTGAAGGTCGGCCGCCGTGATAAAACCATTATTTTTCGCCATGTCGGCCAGGATGCTCCGGCCGATCTTTCCGGTATAAAAATCCTCAAACCCGGCTTTAGCCAATCTTCTTAAGGTATTGGCCATAACCGGCTGACGAAGAACGGTTCCGGGAACCGGCGGGTTATCCTCGCTGCCGAACAAAAAGGAGGCAGCGCTGCCTTTGCGTATCTGAGAACAATACTCTTTGAGCAGCCTGTATTGAAAAGGCGTGATAACATATCCTTCTTCCGCCAGCCTGACAGCGGGTTCAATAACCCGGGCAGGGGAGCATGTCCCGTAAGCTTTGAGCGCATAACCGAGAACAGCCGGATTTGTCGGGACAGCCACTGACTGATACCCTGATTTTCGCACCAGACCGGCTATCTTTTCATCATTGTATTGACCGGCCTTTTCAGGGTGCTTGCGTTTAAATTCCTTTGCCAGGGATAATAGCTTCTCCGGTGTGGCCGCCAGGGGCGCCCGGCAGGGGCCTTCAAGAATAAAAGTTCTATTCCGGCCGGCAAGATAAACCATCATCATGGCCATGCCGCCCAGTCCTGAACCGGCAGGCTCAACAACTCCGAGGGCCAGCGATGAAGCCACCGCCGCATCAATCGCATTGCCGCCTTCGGAGAGAATTTCCACACCCGCTTCAGTGGCCTTGTAGTGAGCGGTTACCACTATTCCCCGGGGAGAAGTCCCTTCCCATAAGGACGCATCTTCGTGGTGGTTCTCCCACTCCGCCTGATCATAGTCCATCTTTCTAATTTCTCCCGTCATGAGTGTTTCCTGTTCTGTAAGCGTTATATCGTGGATTTCGACACCCCTTTGGGAAAAATCTCGATTTTCTAAGTGCCGATAA
>JASEGY010000253.1 GCA_030019105.1 bacterium
CCGCAATCGTAACATTCTCGCGGACAACGCAAATGTTGCGGGGTAATATTATACTTTCCAATTTCCAATTTCCAATTTCCAATTTCGAGTCGTAAACGGCTGTCTACTTTTTACAAGATATTGAGCAGTTACCATCTCATTTTACCGCGGAGAATGCAGAGCAGAGAGGAAGGCAATCGCTTTTAAAGCGATCCGGCATTCAGTTTCGATGGCGGCCATCGTGATTTCGTTTTCTATTACTTGCTCCTCATTAAGGAGGTTGCCGGTGACGGCCAGGATGGCCCCGGCTGCGACTTTTCTGAGGTAAGCTACCGTAAAGATAGCCGCGCATTCCATCTCAAAGGCCAGGATATTTCGCTGTGCCCACCATTTGCCATGGGCCATTTCCGAATAAAAGGCATCAGAGGTAGCCACCAGACCCATTTCAGCAGAAACAGCAGACTCCTGGGCGGCATCGGCTAAGGCCTTCAAGACACTGTAATTCGGAACCGGAGTGAAAACCTTTAAGTCATATTCGCTTATAATTCCTGTCAGGGGAACCGCGCCGGTAGGAATAATGAGATCTCCAGGATGTATCCCTTCTTGAGTTGCGCCACAGGTTCCTACTCTAATGAGATGCCTGGCTCCCATATCGATTAATTCTTCAACCACGATAGCGGCCGAAGGACATCCCATCCCGGTAGTCACTACCGAGACATCGATTCCCTCATATTGGCCGGTGTAAGAAAGCAGGCCCCTGAATTCATTGATTACCCGTGAGCCTTTAAGAAATTTCCCGGCTATCAGTTTAGACCTGCCGGGATCACCCGATAACAGGACATATTTAGCTACATCCTCAGGATCACACTTCAGGTGAATGTGTCTATGTGGCATCTATACCTCCTCCTTTATAGTTTTGTAACCATTCAAATCGGTTTTTCATTTCCTTCTGCTGAACTTTCCTCAGCAAATTCAGCGCACATCTAATAAGTTCCTTAAGCTCAATCTTTCGAGAGACTATAATTCCAAAATGGTCATGCTTTTCCTGATAAAAGGATTTAGCCAGGATAGCGTAATCACCAACATTGAAGGATAAAATTGCTCGCTGTTGAGAGGTGGCATACTTAAGCTGCTCTTCATCACTCTTTCCATTCATCCCTGTTTCATGAGAACTGATCACGTCAAAGCCTTTGCTCCGCAAAGCTTTTGCCAAAACCGGAGAAAGGTCTTCATCCAAATAAAGTTTTAGCTTAGCCACGCCTCTCCTTTATACTTTTCCCTGACATATTCTTCGGAATCTTCATAAATCATTCGTTCTATTTCCTCTTTGTGGTCATAATAATAAGAGAGGGCCTCATAAATCTGGGCGTGACTGAGATGAGGGTAAAGTGTCACTATTTCATCAACACTTTTACCCATCCGCTGCAACTCTACAATGAGGGCTACAGATATCCTTGTGCCTCTAATTACTGGTTTTCCTCCTAATACTCCTTGTTTTCTCTCAATGTAAGAATGAATTGCCTCATATTGATCCCGTTTAGCAGCTGTCTGAACAGCCATAGATAGGCGACCTCCTTTCTAAAGGTTTTGGTAAGACGGCGCTGCATATAATCAGAAACCAGGTTTCTTAGGACTCTAAAGACTTTGGTAGGCAATGTGCTGCATGTAATAGTCAAGAAGAATAAGCGAGGTAAAGGCCTCGGCTACAGGCCAGATGCGGGGCACAATAGTGGGGTCCCTTCGGGTAACTGCTGACAGCACCTTATTTTCAAGGCTGACCTTGTCAATGGTGTGTTGATCCTTGTCTATGGTCGGAGTGGGTTTTACCACCAGCCTGACGACAATTGGCTGTCCGGTTGTTAGCCCGCCTGTGATCCCGCCGGCGTGATTTGACTTAAACCGAACCTTTCCGTTTTCGACATACATCTGGTCATTGCATTCGGATCCTTTCAAATCCTTCACCGCATATCCTTCTCCGATTTCAACTGATTTTACCGCGGCAATACTTATTAACCTACCCAATTCACCATCTAATTTCCGGAAAACCGGCTCACCCATTCCGGCCGGCAGACCGGTGGCGACAACCTCTACTACCCCTCCGCTTGAGTCTCCTCCCTTAGTGATCTCTATAATCTTTCGATACATCTCATCTGCCGTATCAAGATCAGGACAGTTCAGTTGAGGATGTATCCCGTATTGCCGGCGGATGGCTTCTTTATCCATTTTCTTTCCTTTAGCGTGGAGTTCAGGTATCTGACGTTCAAACTCGGCCAGGACAGACATCTTCTCAAGCAATCGCATGTCAGGTCTAATCCGCTTCTCACCGTAAATAGCGGCATAGACCGGGTCATGCTCCTTACGCATCTCTTTGAAGGCGGCTACCTTTTTTCTTACTTCGTCAAGGGGCACATCCGGCGCCCGCACCCCGGCCGCCTCTTTAATATAGGCGGTCACTTCAATATTATGCTTCTTTAGAATTTCTTTGGCGATCACACCAGCGGCCACAATAGTATTTGTGTACCTCCCGCTGAAGATTCCTGCTCCAATGGCATCGTCATACTCCCCATATTTCTGATAGGAAGCATAAGAAGCGTGGCCGGGACGGGGAGTGCGGTTGGTGACACGGTACTGTTCGATATGCTCAAAGTGACGGTCCAGATTCGGGATCAATATCACGAAGGGGGTTCCATTGGTAAACCCCTTATTGGAAAAACCGGGCATAGAATCAGCAGCATTTACTCCACTGTAGATAATGGGGATATCCGGTTCTCTCCTGGGAGAGGTCAACTCATCCTGTCCTGGTTTTCTGAGCAAGAGGTCCCGGTATATTTGCTCCTCAGTAATACAAAGACCAGGAGGCACACCCTGGATGTGTGTCATTAGTCCTTCTTGATAAGAACCTCCTGCTACGGTAACTTTAAATAGCGTTCCAATATCGCAGCCTAACATATTTTCAACCTCCTCGGATTTTAGGCATGGTTCAAATTCAGGGTAACACTTTTCTCCCCGGCCCGGATGATCAGGGTGTAGTGTAGCCCCTTATGGGCGTGTAACTTACGGGCATAAAGCCCGACACTCCCGTCAGATGAAACTGTTACCCAAAATAGAGCAAATTTGAACCGTGCCGGATTTTATTAATATTCGCCCCCAGGCCGGTCATAGATTCCGGAAAGGTGGGGAAAGTTACTCCGACGGCCTCGGCCGAGTCAATGACTGTTTCACCTTCACAAGACAGCCCGGCTACGGCTAAGGCCATCACTATCCGATGGTCATCGTGTCCATGCACCTCTGTTCCCTTAAGCTTACTCTCTTCGATCACCAGGCCGTCGTTTAACTCTCGCACACGCGCGCCCATGCGGGATAATTCCTTACACATTACGGCGATGCGGTCAGTCTCCTTAATGCGGGCTTGAGGCACATTGGCCAGGGTGGTTGTGCCCCGGGCGAAACAACCCACAACAGCCATCATGGGTAAGGCATCCGGGGTGGCATTCATGTCTAATTCTACTCCCTGAAGCTCTTGGGCCCGGACACGGATTAGCTCTTCTTCCACGGTTATTTCAGCCCCCATCTGTCTGAGATAATCCACGACTGCTTTGTCACCCTGCGAATCGTTCATATCTAATCCACGGAGGACTACCTCATTTTCACCTAGGGCGCCGGCGCACAGAAAGAAGGTGGCCGAGGAAAAATCGGCTGGAATACGACGATTAACAGTCTTGTAGTGCTGCCCGGCCGAGATATGAAATTCACGCATCTCATTATGTTCTACGTTGATGCCCTGCCACTTCAGCCAGTCCAGGGTCATCTGAATGTATGGCCGTTCATTGAGCACAGGGACATATATAGTGGTATCTCCGTCACCCAGGGGTGTATTAATTAATAAACTCGTTACATACTGACTGGTTACGGCTTCAATGGAAGTTTGCCCGCCCCTGAGCCGGCCCTCAACCACAAAAGGGGCACAGCCATTATTTCGAGTTGAGCGCACCGAGGCGCCCAGGTCATTGAAAGATTTAGCCAAAGGCCCGGCCGGCCGGCGGCGAATCTGGGCGTCTCCGGTTAAAACGGCTATTCCTTTATGTAAAAGTCCACAAGAGCCAAGGGCGATTCTTAGAGTCGTCCCCGAATTTTGCACGTTAATCACATCGTCAGGCGCCTTCAGCCTTTCTCCGGCGCCAATCACATGCCAGATATCCGGTTTCAGGTCAATGACAGCCCCCAGGCTCCGGTAAGCCTCCACGGCAGCTATGGTGTCATAGGAATGAAGAGGGGCCAGAATACAGCTTTCCCCTTCGGCCAGGCCGGCAATAGCCACCGCACGAATAGTGTGCGACTTAGATCCCGGAATCGTCACTTCCCCGCAAAGCCGGGATTTTTTGCAAGTAAACTTCATTGATCTACCCGTAATTGCTCAATAAAGTATGGAAATCTCGCAAAGACGATAAGTCTTCACGGAATGTTGAAATTAGAAATTGGAAATTGGGCCTTCATACTTTCCAATTTCCAATTTCCAATTTCGAGCCGTAAACGGCTGCCTACTTTCCACAAGATATTGAGCTAGTTACATCTACCCTTTCTAACCTATCTAAAGTATCTTCTCAACATTTCGGGGGCACTTGCGGGCAAAAACCAGGTTTCTTGAAGAAACCTGGTTTCTACTATACTCAACGCGGGCATAATCTGTGATTTTTGTAACTATAGACTTCATGAAAAAGATTTTGGGGTAATAGGTTGTAAGTTGTAGGTTGTAAGTTGGGTAGAATGCCCACGGCGTGTTGCTTAACCTACAACCTACAACCTACAACCTACAACTTACAACTTACAACTTACAACTTACAACCTATTCAAAATCACTATTTATGACCGTGCTGAGTATAATCCGAATAATCTGTGCAATCTGTGTTCCCTTTTTGCACGGCTGAGTAGTTGCAAAATCGCAAATTATGCCCGCCTCAAGTATAACTACTTTTTGCCATATAATCAAGTTACCACAAGACGCCCTTTTTGTCAAGATTTTTGTAGAGATCAGCGTAGATTTTTAAATCACAAGAAGAAAAAACTTGACCTGTGAGATTATTTATGGTATCTTAAAGTATCCAATATCTAATATCTAAGAAGGGGGGAGTAAGAATGCGGATATGGCGAATATTAATTGCTGGAGTGGTAACCGCTATTGCCGGCAGTATTCTGGGGGGACTCACTTGCGGCTGGCTCTTTAATTGGGTTTACCAGCTTGAGCCTACTAATGTCTGGAGGGGAGAAGAGGCCATGACGGGGGCCTTCTTCCTCTGGCTCAATTTAGGCGGCCTGATCCTGAGCATCTTCCTGGCATTAGGATACGCACTCTTCTTCCGGGGAATCCCTGGCTCCGGGGTAGTAAAGGGACTTACTTATGGTCTTATCATCTGGCTGGTAAGCACCCTGCCGGGAATGTTTGCTACTCACATGTTTATGACCGTCGCCACCGGAGTAGTGATCTACGGGAGCATATTGGGCCTGGTGGAACACCTGCTTAAGGGAGCGATAATTGCTCTTATCTATGGGACGCCCCAGAAGCAACCGTAAGTTTCGAGTTTCGGGTTTCGAGTTCCGGGTTTATGGGGTTCGTTTGCTCTGGCTCCCAAGCTCCTGCTTGGGAGACTATACGTGAGGCGGGCATAATTTGCGATTTTGCAACTACTCAGCCGTGCAAAAAAGGAACA
>JASEGY010000254.1 GCA_030019105.1 bacterium
ATCCCTTACTTTGTTATGCATAAATGGCATAGGGAACTTTTAGGGAACGCTCCCCCCAAAACTTAACATTAGGAGGTCAAAGATGAGAAAGGCATTGATCAGTATCTGGATAGCAACTTTGCTGCTTGGGGGGGCTTCTTTTGCCTCTGCGGCTAAAAAGGAGGCATTGCCCTTCCTGGCGGCGGCCACAGAGAATAAGGCTTATATTGTGCTTCTGAAGTCGCCAGGGGAAATGGAAGGATTTAATATCTACCGTAAGGGTTCGAAAGATAAGGAGTTTGTCAAACTGAACGAGGAGCCGGTCACAGCCGTGAGAGACCCGCTGGTCTTCCGGGATATATTGGGCGACGACTATGATTGGGTCGAGCGAGCAGTCAAGGGGGAAGATGAATTTATGACCCTGCGGAGAATAAAACGGGACCCCGGCACGATGGTAGTCTTATCCCTGGCCAGCCTTAAGGTGGCTCAGGCCCTGGGACGACTCTGGATCGATGAGCCGGTAGAGATAGGAAAGGAATACCGGTACCGGGTCGCCTATCTTAACCTGGAGGGAGAAGAGTTTGAGCAGGCGGAACAGGCGGTCAGGTTAAAAGAGATAAAGCCTTCGCCTTCGCCTGAGATCAAGGCCGAGGCAGGGGATTCACAGGTGAAGGTGAGCTGGGAATATCCTGCCTACAAGGGTAAACCTGAGGACATGGTGGTTGGTTTTAATATCTACCGCCAGGCCGGCTCGGCCCGTCAGGGAGAAGGAGAAGAGTCTTTTAAGAAGATAAACCGGGTGCTGATAATGAGACAGGAGGAACACTTCTATCAAACCGATGAGACAGCCGTAAATGAGATTACCTATACTTATTACATGACGGCCGTGGATCTGATCGGCCGGGAATCCGCCCCCTCAGATACAGTAGCGGCCAGGCCGGTCGATACCACCCCGCCCCGGATGCCTACCGGAGTAAAAACTATCCCTGAAGAGGGGAGGATCATTGTTGTCTGGGACATGAACCTGGAGCTTGACCTGGATCATTACAATATCTTCAAGGCATACTCTCTCCAGGATAATTTTGTTCAATTGAATAAGGAGCCTATCCCGGGTGATAAGCCGGAATGGGTGGATGAAGATGTTACTGTCCAGCGGCAGGCATTTTATAAGATACAGGCCGTGGACAAAAAGGGAAACGCCGGCACAATGTCTAACGCCATGTCCGGTCTGCCAAAGGACACCCAGCCGCCAGGCCCGCCGGTTGAACTCTCCTTTGAGGTCAAGGAAAGAAAGGTTTATCTCTCCTGGCAGCCCCCTGAGGATAAAGACGTGATGGGCTATTACATCTACCGGGGTGAGACAAAGGATAGGTTTATGCGGATTACTCCTACTACCTGTAAGGAGCTGGAATTTGCTGATAAGGGCTATGAAGAAAAGGGACACTGGCCCGGTAAGACCTTCTATTATGGAGTGACCAGTGTGGATTATGCCCTTAACGAGAGTGAGAAGCAGGTGATGGAGGTTCTCATCCCGGACGATGAGCCGCCTCTTTCCCCAGCGGCCATTTATGCCAATACAACTAAGGAAGGGCAGATAAAGATAGGCTGGCAGCCCTCTATGTCGCTGGATGCAGCCGGTTACAAACTTTACCGGGAAAAAGAGGGTGAAGAGCTGAAATTGCTGGAGGCCTTTGAAGGAAAGGTATATTCTTATCTTGACGCAGAGGTGGAAAAAGGGAAAAGATACGGTTACCAGGTGACGGCCATTGACAGGTTTGAGAACGAGAGTGAACCAACAGATAGAGCCTACGCTGTTCCTTCGGATATTGTCCCGCCACCTGCGCCGGGTGAAATAACGGCTATTGCTACTGATGAGGGGGTAAATATCCAGTGGAAGGAGGTAGATATTGACGATCTGTCCGGTTACAATGTTTACCGGTCTGATTACCACTCCGGGATATATGAGCGGTTAAATCAAGAGATATTATCAAAACCGGGCTTTTTGGATGAAAAAGGGAAGGCAGGACACTATTACCGGGTGACTACAATAGACACCTCCGGCCATGAAAACGACCGGGTCAGACCGGTAAAGGCGGTTAAGGAGAAAGAGGAAGGGGATGGATCGAAGTAAAAATAAGGTAACCGTTCACGGGTTCAGGGTTCACGGTTCACGGTTGAGGAAAGCAGCGAAAGACGGGCGATGTTCATCGTTTCGGCCACTAACTAACTTGACAATGTTAAATTAGCACACGGATGACACGGATACTACGGATTTACACGGATAAAAGAATCAGTGAGAATCCGTTAAATCCGTGTCATCTGTGTGCTATTCGTTAAATCTAACATTGTCGAGCTAAGGAGTGCGATTTATATTCTCTCGCAAAGCCGCAAAGCCGCAAAGCCGCTAAGAGCCTATATTTCTTGTTCTTTGCGTCTTTGCGTGAGACATCTTTTTTATCCGAGAATTTTCCCCGCATGGCCGAAACGATGAACATCGCCCTTAAATGTCATTTAGCAGCGGCTAATTCTACCTCAGGTTGGGATATTTCAGGAATCTCCATTCTGATGATGGCTACAGATGAGGAGCGTCTTTGATGAGCCTTGATTATCTTTAGGTTTTCTTTATACAATATGGGATCATTTGTGGGTAAGATTACTAATTCTGCCTCTGAGGGTATTTGATCAAGCACATCCGGATGAGCAAAGGCATATTTCATGAATTCATTAAGCAAATCAAGGTTTTTATTAACTATTTCTCTTCCAGGCATTTGAAGAAACCTCCTTTTCATAGCCTTGCTTATACCATTGCCAGAGTGATTTGATTAAGCTGCCGCCATTAACTGGAGAGAAGGACTAAGTAGCCGAGATTTAGATTCAGGAGCAAGTCTGGGGATCTTTACTATCACCAGAGGTTGACCTTCTGTTCGCTGTTTCTTAGCTAATTGAAGATTTATCTCAGATAGTTCAGGATCGTATTCCGGCAGAAGTCCTATTTGTGCTCCATCAGGTATTTGGGCGACGAATTCCGGGTGTTCCATGACATAGCGGTCAAACTCTGTCCCTAAGATAAGATTCTTGAGAAACATCTCTTTTTCAGTCATTTTGTCAACTCCTTTAGATATTTCTCACGATATCTTTCCCAGTTAAGTTTAATGTCCTCAAGAGCATAAGTTAAGGCAGTGTTATAACTGGGAAGATAAAGTGGTATTTTTTCTGTAATTTTGCCGGGATGTATAATGTCTATATGAGCAAAATTATGGGCAGTATCGTATCTAACAATATGATGCCATTTATTCTGGATAAATGATTCTTAGCGCGGCCTCTGGCCGCAACCAAACCAATTTTGGATTGCAGATTGCGGATTATGGAACGCTGAAATTGGAAATTGGAAATTAGGAAAAGCGTGAAAGCCTAATTTCTAATTTCCAATTTCAATTCGCAATCGTAACATTCTCGCGGACAACGCAAATGTTGCGGGGTAATAGTATATTGAACTCTAAATCTTAGAACTTTGCCTTTTTGAGTAGAAAAGGTTACCCTTACTCGATCGCTATGAGTTATTGCCCGAAGATAAGATTTCTCATTCATTTAAGGTTATCTGTTTAGAAGCATAAGTGCTTAGAGCCTATCCCAAAACCTATTTGCCGGGTAGCCGCAACCTTTAGGTTGCGCAGGCTAAAGCCTGCGACTACCAGTTTTGGGATAGGCTCTTAGTAATAATATCTCCTCCAAGAGATAAGGGAGCAGCAAAACACTTTCCTTACTACTTACGATAGCATAAATAATGACCTTTGTCAATAGGTTTAGAGGGATTTTTAATAAAAAGGGAGAAAGTAAAGATGAATCAGGGTAAAATGAGTTTTCTGGTATTCCTTCTGCTCCTGACCTGGGTTGACACCTCTGCTGCCCTCGATTTTTCAGGCCAGGTAGGCACAGGCTATCAGGGAGTCAAAAATACCAAAGGGGAAGAAAAAAGCGAACTGACCACCAATACTTCCCTGCAACTTACCAGACCCTTTGGCCAGGGAGGACAGATCGAGGGTAATCTGCGGGCTGAGCGGGGAAGCTCTATTACTGGAACCCGGCAATCATTTCAGCCGTCTCTTAAGTTTAACCGGAGCTGGTGGGAATTTTCCTTAAGCGGTAAGTTGGATGAGAATTCGAACATTGTCAATCAGGTCGATTACGAGGGGCAGAATAAATCTATCGAGGCCGGTCTGAAACTTACCCCCTTCAAGTTCCTTCCGATCGAGCTCAAATACTCCAAATCAGGCCGGGAAAACCTTCGGGACGGGTCAACCCAACAAGAAATAGTAACCGGCAGCTTCAAGATGCTGGCTACCTCTACCATCGGCCAATCACAGACCCGGCTCTCCCTGGACCTGACCGAGACAGAAAATGTCCCCCGGGAGGAGAGAACAAAGTCCTCCCTGTTGGATATCACCTCGACTATCCCTTTCCGGCAGAGGTTTAAGCTGGAGTGCTCTTTAAAGCCGGGACGAACAGAGTCGCTGCCCATGGATGTAACCACGGATTCCCTCCAGGCCGGCCTGGGACTGACTGCTCAGGTTAGGGAAGGCCTGCAGCTTGGCACTAACTTCAGCCTGGATAAGCGTAAGAGCACCTCAGGTGAAACCGAAACTGAGACAACGATTAACGGCCAGAACTATACCATCTCGTATCAGCCGCTGCCGCCTCTAAAGCTCGATACCGGCTATGAGCTGTCAAAGACAAAAGGGGGGAATAAAAGCAGGAAGCTGAAGGCAGACCTGGGGTTTACCCCTGAAAAACAGGGGTTCTGGGGAAATAATAAGCTTTCCTTTCAGGATGTTAAGATAGAAGATTCGGCTGGGGTATTTCAATCCGAAAACAGTCAATCAAATCTGCATTCTCTCCTTAACCTGACCTCCAATATGAAGGTGTCCAATCAGGTCAACCTGTCCACCCAGAAGCAATATTCAGTTGCTACCGGCCAGACATCAAAGACCGATAACCTGAGACTTGATCTAAGGTTAAACCATCAGCCGTTTCAGGCTCTCAACTATTCCCTTGGATATGGTTTCGTACAGAGCAAGCCCCAGGGAGGGTCTAAAAATACGACTAACAGCTATAAGGGCAGCTTAAGCTATCAGTTAAAACTGGCCGGGAAAGCCATCCCTGTCTCTTTGGGACAAAATTTTACTGTGAGCGAATCCGGTAATAAGGAGACAAAGACCAGGGGCACGGATTTCTCCTTCAAGGTTCCGATCACCTCATCTCTGGCTGCCGACTACGCCCTTGGCTTCAACCAGGCTGAAAGCGAGACAACGGATAACAAAACCACCAGGAACCAGGTAGGACTATCTTTTAAAGGCCGGCGATTTCCTTTCACTCTTCAAACAAAATTCGGGCATCTTGATTCCACTCAAACCACAACCAGGACTTTTAATGCCACCTTTGCTTACCCTATTTGGAAGAACCTGTCTCTTGACCTTAGCTACAATCTCGAGAGAACAGAAGCCGATCCGGAAACGACCAATTTAGAGGACTTCTCCGGCAAATTGGGCTACAGATTTTAAATGAGACGCAGTTACCTATCACGGCCTCTGGCCGCAACCAAACCAATTTTGGATTGCAGATTGCGGATTGCGGATTGTAAGATGTTCGTAACTATAGCTCTTAAGATAAATATTTTGGGGTAAGCGAATTCAAGATAGGCTA
>JASEGY010000255.1 GCA_030019105.1 bacterium
AAGAAAAAATCTGTGGAATCTGTATAATCTGTGAAATCTGTGTTCCTCTTTTTGTCCGGCTGAGTAATTACCTCGAAACTTGATTTATGATGGATCGATATTTTGTCAATCAATTAACACCAGGATCAAAGGTCAACGAGGTTTTCCTCCTCTGTAACGCCCAGTTAAGAGAATATGCTAAAGGTCGCTTCCTCTCTTTGGAGCTGGGAGATAGAACCGGCCGTATCGGGGCTGTTATGTGGGACGGAGCGGAACAAGTCTATCAGAGTATTAAAGTAGGCGATCTTGTCCGAGTCAACGGCCGGGTGGGCAGCTACAACAGTAAACCCCAGTTGACTATTAATTTCATAGAGAAAGTGGACCAGGAGACTCTGGCCGACCTGTCGGACTTTTTGCCGGAAACAAAGAAAGATAAAGAGGCTATGTTAGCCGGCATAAGCGAGATAATAAACAGCGTTAAGACCCCTCATTTAAATAGCCTCCTGCGGCTATTCTTCGAAGACACCGATTTCTTAAAGCAATTCAAAGGGATTCCGGCTGCCAAAAAATGGCATCACTCTTATCGGGGGGGACTCATGGAACATACCCTCACGGTAGTGACTATCTGTAATCGGATCGCTGATCTTTATCCTATTGATAAAGACCTTTTGCTTACCGGAGCGCTTCTCCATGACATAGGCAAGATAGAAGAGTTCTCGACGGGTACTGTGACTGACTACTCAGATGAAGGGAGATTGATTGGCCATACGGTGCTGGGTGACGAGATGGTCAGAGAAAAGATAGCCCAAATCCCTGATTTTCCTTCTGAAACAGCCCTTAGACTGCGTCATATGCTTATTAGCCATCACGGAGAATATGAATTCCAGGCGCCCAAGAAACCAAAGACCCCGGAGGCGTGTCTGCTCCATTTTGTTGATAACCTTGATGCCCAGGTAACCGGATTCTTGCAGGAAATAGATAAAGCTAAGGCTAATGGTAAATCCTGGACAGACTATGTTAGTGTGATCGAGAGATACCTCTATGCCGGTTCAGATGGGGTTTATGTTGAGAATACTTACTCGTAAGCTTTCACAGTAAGGTGAACCATCTCAAAACCTGACCAAAATTCAATTAACCAGTGATTATCAAAAGAAGATAGCGTTTCTCGAATTCTAAGAAAGAGGTAAACTGTAATGAGAAGATTCATCACCTTAAGTCTTTTGTTAATGGTTTTTGTAACGCCGGCCAGGGCAGGTTGGGATGTCCTGAAGACGCCTTATTTTACCTGCTTCTATCCTGAAGGCTATGAGTGGGAGGCCGAACATGCCCTTTCTAACCTGGAATATTACCGCCAGGATGTAGTCAAGCTCACCGGTAACAGAGAGATAGGGAATCTGCCGGTGGTGATTGAAGATGTGGGAACAATGACAAATGGGTTCGCAGATCCTATCTTTAAGCGCATCAGTCTCTTTACCTATCCGCCAGAGTCCCGCATGAGCCTTGGCGTAACAGAGAACTGGTACCGGGAGGTAGGTGTCCATGAATATACCCATATCGCCCATTTGACTAAGACAGGTGGTTGGCCGAAGCTCCTGACCACCATCTTTGGCACCCCCTTTCAGCCCAATCTCTATTCACCTGGATGGATTGATGAGGGGATAACGGTCTTTTCCGAATCCCAGTCCTCTCCTTATGAAGGCAGGCTTAATGATGGCGGCTTTGATGCCGTGATCCAGGCAAATGCTAAGGAAGGCAAGTTCCCCTCTATTGGGAAGGCAACCTACTCACCTCTTGAATTTCCCGGGTATAGCGGAATATATCTTTATGGCGGCGAGTTCTTCAGGTACCTGGCTGAAATGTATGGCCAGGACAAGTTCTCCCAATTCTTTGAGGCCTACGGCTCCTCCTTCTGGTCTTCTCTCAGTCCTATTTTGCCTGGAGTTGGCCTTGATCGAATGGCCAAAAAGGTCTACGGCAAATCCTTTCCTGATCTGTTTTCAGAGTGGCAAAATTCCATAGACGCTGCTTCCTGGAAAATAGATGGAGAACGATTGACTGAGATTGAGCATGGCTGGTGGCTTGGTTCTCCTATCCTTGTTGAGGGCAAGCTTTACTACATCCGCGACTATCCCAAAAAAAGCGGCGCACTTTCGGAGTTTTGGTTTACAGAGGTCGTTGAAAGGGATATAGCTACTCAAGAAGAACGGGTTATTGTCTCTTCCACCGGGGGGTTTGTTGGCGGTTTAGAAAAGATGGGCGATAAACTCTACTATGCTGAGATGGAACTGGAAAAGGGATATGCGAATAGCGCCATAATTGGATTTGGGGCTTACGCTGTCCTGCATGAAAAGGATCTGGCTTCAGGAGAGGACCGGGTCCTCTTTGAAGATAAAATGCGAGATTTTGCTGTGCTTCCGGATGGGAGGATTATCTATGCTAAGGATAAAGAGCACGGCTTTGGTTCGCAGTTGTGGGTCTGGTCAGCCGGGGCAGGGAAAAGGCTGCTGGCCGGCTTTGATCTCCTTATTTCCGAAATACTTGTTCTGGGAGAAAAGAAAGCAGCGATAGTGGCCAGACCTGACTGGGAGAACTGGAATATCTATCTGCTCGATCTAAATACCAGGGAGCTTAAGCCAATCGTAGAAACCCCCTTTGCTGAAGCTGCCATCTCCGTTAGTGGAAAGAGGCTTTTCTTTTCGGCCAATTACGAAGGAAAGTATAGTATTTATGCCTATGATTTAGTTGGCGAAAAGTTTTCCAGATTGACCGGATCAGGATTCGCTTCTTTTCCTGTCTTCGACGAGAGGGCCAACGATCTCTATTTTGTTGGCCTTACTTCTTCCGGATTTGACCTTTATAGAAAGAGGGTAGAGGGATTTGATGAACTCCTGGTAAAGGATTATCCCAGGAGCATACCGCCGGCCTTCCCCAAAATTCAGGCAGAAAAAGGGGGCAGGCTGGATCATATTAAGACACTCTGGCCAAAGGTGCACATTCCTTATCCGACCGAGGACGGGGCCGGGATTTTTCTTGTGGGCCAGGATGTAATAGGCGAAAATATGTATTCGTTTGACTGGTGGTATGAAAAAGAGGAGCCGGAGTTCGCGCTCTCCTATCTTTCTCTCCGCTTTAAACCATCCATCCTATCTTTTAATTGGGAAGAAGAAAAGGAGGCGTCCTTTAATTGGGAGTATCCTTTGCGAAATAAAATATCTTCGCCTCTATCTGTCTGGGTAGGACTTGGGGGCAAAGGATTTGAGCGGTTCGAAAGGAGAGAGATCAATCCCTCGCTCTCCTTTTTCCTCAATTTCCCAAAGACTAAGATTGGAATCTCGGCTGATTACTTCTTAGAGAGGGAAAAAGAGCTTGGATCGACCATAGACAGGCAGGGCATAGAGGCGGAAATATCTTTGAGCCGATACATTAAAGACAGTCAGCTTAGTCTTGGATTGATCGGGGTATACGACCTTGATAATCCGGACCCCGAAGAGCTGCAAATTCGAGGCTATGATGAGCTTAAAAGCAATAAATGGCTGGCTGTCTCATTAGAGTATTCCCGTCCGCTCTTAAAGATAAGAAAGGGCATCTGGAATCCCAATCTATTCTTTGAGGATCTTTGTCTGTCACTATTTACTGACGCTGCTTTTTCAGAAGAGGAGACCCACTTTTCAGGAGGAGTAGAGCTGCAGCAAGAGACCGGGGCATTCTTTTGGGTTAAATTTGCACCCACCTTAGGTTTGGCTTATAACAAAGAGGGAGAGACAACGGTCTATTTACAGGTCAATTTTTGATGCCTGTAACGTATTGCTGCAACCATATAAAAAAGGGGGGATTAAATAATGCCTAAGTGGGGAGTGGTAGTCTTTCCGGGATCGAATTGTGACCGGGATTGTTATTACGTAGTCAGGGATGTCTTTGATCAAGAAGCGAGATATATCTGGCATAAAGAAGAGGAGTTAGGAGATATTGATTGCCTTATCCTGCCGGGTGGATTTTCCTATGGGGATTACTTACGTACCGGAGCTATTGCTCGCTTTTCGCCTATTATGAATGCAGTCAAAAAATTTGCCATGGAGGGGGGGATCCTTATCGGGATTTGCAATGGTTTTCAGATACTCCTGGAAGCCGGTCTTTTGCCCGGGGCTATGCTGGTTAATAAGAATCTTCGTTTTATCTGCCGATATGTTTATCTCCGGGTAGAAAACAATCAAACCCTTTACACTAATGCCTGCGTGGAGGATTCTGTTCTTAAAATACCTATTGCCCACTACGAGGGTAACTATTATGCTGATCAGGATACCCTGGCCGAATTAATAGACAATAATCAAATCCTGCTGAAATATTGCAATTGGAACGGAGAAAGCACCTCCGAGGATAATCCCAATGGCTCAATTTTGAATATTGCCGGGCTGATAAATAAAGAGGGAAACGTGGCTGGTATGATGCCTCATCCGGAAAGGGCCAGTGAAGAGGTATTAGGCTCTATTGATGGCGGCCTTATCTTTAAGTCCATCCTGAACTCAGTCAATAGAAAGTAGGCGGTGTCTGAGAATAGCTTACATCTTCCCTTAAACAGTCACCACCAATGCTCCTTGTTTGTCAACAATAAAAAAGAGACGAGCAAAAAACGCTCATCTCTTTTATATATACTCAGCACGGTCATAAATAGTGATTTTGAACAGGTTGTAGGTTGTAAGTTGTAGGTAGTAGGCGTAACCTACAACTTACAACTTACAACACAGATTACCCCAACTTATTGAGAAGGTACAAAATCGCAGATTATGCCCGCGTTGAGTATATCAAAAACGCTCAACTGTAATCTCTCAGATAAGATTAGCTATCCTCTCCGAAGTTAGATTTGAATGAACCTCCAGACTATTACCGCTATTTCCAGCCATCTGAGCCCTGATCTGTCCCATCATCTCAAAGGCTGTCATGGTGTCCTCTACTCGTGACTCAGCCGCAGCAGTATTCTCAACCTCAATCATCCGGTAGAGTGCGGATCTGTCCGAAATAACTACTTGCGAAGCATTGACTGTTTCCTCTTCTTTTCTCGCCACTTCCCCGCGAGCCTGCTTTACCTCCTGCTGAACATAACCGCTCAAGAGATTAGGATCAATCTTCATACTTTCTTACCCCTCCTTGTTTTTTCCTTTGTGTTTACGCCTAACAATAACTTTATCGGAAGGGAACAAGGAAAACTTTAGCCCTTTTTTCTGCCTAAATAAACTATGGTAATGTCCATCGTTTCGGCCAGTGAGACTTGCAACCTTACCTTCCCGAAAGCTTCAAGCTTTCGGGAAGGTTGCTATTGGCCGAAACGATGACCATGGCCTAAACTATCCCTCTGAGATGGATATCCAAAGTCAGGTCTTTCCCGGCCATTGGTATACTACGGTGACGGCTGTAGGCTTGCTTCACCTACCAACCAGCTCCCCTTTCTTATTAAGCTCCAGAGGAACCAATTTATGGTCGATTACCATCCCCATCTCTACAAGTTTACCACACCTGCCAAGGATGTCTCCCTCTGATCCTCTCAAGGCCTTCAGCTTTTTGTTGGTCTGTATTTTTACTCGACAGTTAAAAGTTCTCAACTAGCATCACCTTTGATCACCCGTTAGAAACTGCATAAATGAAACTTGACGTCC
>JASEGY010000256.1 GCA_030019105.1 bacterium
ACCCAAAACTCCATCACCCCCTTTTTAATCAAGTCCCATTTTGAAAACGGTCTCAGAGAAAGGGATGATATAATGGAACTATGTAGTAAGATTACATATCTCGATGGAAGATGGCTTGTTTTTTAATTACAAGCGATTTTTCTGCTCTGGCCAGGTTTATGGCCGTCAAGCGCCTGCCGATAAAATTTCTCCGGCCATTGAGTTGTTCGAACGTAGAAAAGCCCTTTTGATCAGTTTAATTGATTAGACAAGAGGGATTGAATTCCCCATCAAGACCTCACGCAATAGAACTATCCTGAATCTTAATAAATCCTGAAACATAGCCCTTAATCTAACAAATGCAATCGAGGAGTATCCGTAGTTTCTTGTTCCCACGCCCTGCGCGGGGACCAACCCTCTGCGTCGTGTAAAGAAAGGACCTGAATGCAAGCTAAATCAAAATTAGTTATATTGGGAATGATAATATGTTTTCTCTTTTTGGCAGGAGAGGTTAAACCTGATTCCATTCCTTGCTGTGATATTAAATTTGACATGACGCCGGTGCCGGTTCCTGATCCGGAGACCCTGCCTTCCCTGGAAGACATTGGTATATCTTCTGTGGCCGGCGGGCCGATGAGGATAATGCCTTTGGGTGATTCTATTACTTACGGTACAGGTGATAGCCATACAGGAGGTTACCGGGACGATCTGGATCGACTTATTGATCCTGAAGGGAACGAAATCAACTTTGTTGGCTCTCAAACCAAGGGTAATTTTGACGACAATCACCATGAAGGCTATGGTGGGTGGAAAATCAACCAGATTGAAGCCATCGTTACTGATCGACTAGAGCGGTACAATCCGGATATTGTTCTCTTACACATTGGGACAAATGACCTTTACCACTTCGATTACAACCAGGTAGACCACGCCATAACACACCTTAATGGGATAATTACTAAGGTCTTCGATTATAATCCTGATATCTACCTCCTGGTGGCGGCTATCATTCCATGGACATCCTCATGTTGTGCCGGTTCTTGTGGCGGCAGCCTGGTAGACGATTATAATGATGATCTCTATCAGTTGGTGTCTGATTGGCGGGCGGATGTAGGAGATCATATCAGGCACGTGGATCATTATAATACATTTTCAGATTACCCTAATTGGAAATCCGCCCTGATGGCTGATTGTGTTCACCCTAACCAAACCGGCTATGGTGTTATGGCCCAGACCTGGTATGACCATATCGATGACCTTTTGGGCAGCTCCAATCAGCCGCCGATTATTACTATCCTTGAACCTGATGGAACAGACGACATAGCCAATGGCTCTTATACCTTTATGTGGGAGGATACTGATCCGGATGATGATGCCCAAATAAGTTTCTACTACGATGACAACACCAATCCTGGCGATGGATATACTCTTATTGTTTCCGGCATAAGCGAAGACGATGAGACCGACAGCTATCTCTGGGACACCTCAAATCTCCCATACGGAGACTACTACGTCTACGGCCTGATCAGTGACGGCATTAATTCCGCCTCTGATTATGGGCCCGGCCCAGTGACAATTACCCATATCCCCTTTAAAATCGAAGCTGTTTCTCCCCAACCATCCGACGCTGTTTTTGCTGTCGAGCTTACCCTTGGCGAAGATGCCCATCCTGTATCGGACATCTTAGGTCTCTCCTTTATTTTGAATTATACCACCCCTGAGTTTCTGCAAATTTCAGAGCCGATTGAAGATAAGATTATTATTGAACCCACGGGCTTTATGGGTTCTGATATTATCTCCACCTCCAGGGTAGATCAAGGACAGGGAGAGATAAGGATTGGTTTGTCCCGCAAATTTGGTGATGGGGGAACCACAGGATATGGAAGGATAGTTCGCCTTCGATTTCGTCTTAACCCTGAAGCCACACCTGGCAGCGTCATCTCCTTTAGCCTGAACGAGATTGCGGCCTGGAATGCGGCTAAACAGCCTATCGAACTGGTTGTTTCTGAAAGAGATATAGAAGTCGGGGATATGCTTGTCTGGCCAGGAGATACCAATAATGATGGAACCGTGAATGAAATGGACATCTTACCTGTAGGCTCTTGTTGGCTGCTTACCGGACCGACTCGTGAAGAGGCGTCCTTAAACTGGGAGGGACAATCAGCCTCACCCTGGCCGGACCACTGGGCTACTTATGCTGATGCCAACGGAGATGGAATCATTGACGAAAGGGAGATCGTCCCGGTTGGTTTAAATTGGGGGAGGAGCCATCCCAGGGGGCATTCCCCTGCTCCCGCTCGAACTCCTCCGGTCGGAAGGAATCCTTATGAAGCGTATCGAGCTATCTACCGATCCCTTCAGAATATGCCTGAAAATGAGGCTGTCTTGAAAATGAAAAATCTGTTAGCAGAACTGCTTGAGTCAGAGGTTGAGTCCCATGAGCGCTCAATCGCGACCAGTCTGGCTCAGAATTATCCTAACCCGGTCAGTCCTGAAACATGGTTTCCTTTCAGCCTTTCTAAACCTTCTCAAGTAACTATCCGCATCTACAATCTGGGGGGAGAACTGATCAAAACGCTTAACCTTGGTCTGCGGGGCACCGGCAAGTATACCACCCTGGAAAGAGCCGGCTATTGGGATGGCCGGGATGAAGAAGGCCGGGAAGTTGCTCTCGGGGTCTATCTCTATCAGCTCCGGACCGGTGATTATATTTCTACCCGGAAGATGATTATCAGTAATCAGGAGTCAGACTTCTAGCATCAGGTTTGATCAGCGTCTTAGAAATTGCATAACTGGAATTATGGTGGTTGCGCCACATGGAGGCGGAGCAACCGCCCGTCTCGCCAATGCACTTGGCCCTCATTGAAGCGGCGGCAACTCTCTTCCATCGCCTGCTGATGTTCTGGGTAGCGGTAGGGGTCAAACACGACTTCAATCTGCTCATTATCCCTTATGACCCGACCCGGTTTGCGATAGATCAACTCAATCGCCGTGTTCAACTCCAGGCGTTGCCACTCGGGAGCGAAGTAGTGACACCGTGCCCAGTCGTGCAGGCTGGTGAGCAAGACCTGCATATCGAGCATGATCTGATCTTTTTCCAGGTCACGTTCTCGGCATAGACTTTCAGTGTCTATCTCATCACGGACTGCCTCTCGCTTCGCCAGTTCTCTACGCAGTTCACTCTGCCGAGCCCGATGCCCACAGCACATTTCCAGTAGTCGCCGCCGTCGCCTCTGAAAGCGTGTCCTCAGATTGGCCAACCGTCGTTGCCGACTTTGCACACCCTGTTGGCAGCGTCGAAATTTTTCTCCCACCTTTTGATGCCGGGCCAGTTCGGTCGTCTGGGCCTCGATTTCCTCTTCCAGCACTTCCCGCTCCTGGCAATAGGTCTGCCGAAGGGTGGCCAGCTTGTACTGGAGGTTGGTCAGGGCCTCCTCCTGCTCAGCCAAGAGGCGCTCACTCACCTCAACTTTCTCCTGCTTCTTCTCCCAGCGTCGTCTCTGAGTGCGGTTGGGTACCTCGCGATAGCCGTAGCCAAAGTTGGCGTTGAAGTTGGCACCGTTGACCATCTGACGGATAACCCGTTCCTGGTACGACCAGCGCTGGCGGAAATGAGGTGGGACAGCCCCAGCTGACAGGCTGGCCGGAATACGCCCAGCATAGACTCGCGTCGGATCAGTATCTGTCAACCGACGCATCAGCACTAGTGCACCGTCAAGCATTAAGTTTCGGATAACAAATGCCGATACCTTTTGTAAAGAAGCAACCCATTTACAGCTATCAACAACGCTCGGGTAAAATTAAAACGTCTTTACCCGAAGGTTAATGATTGATGGTGCACTAGCCGCCGCGGGTCTTTTTGGGCTCTCAGCGGATCTTGCCAGCAGGCATCTACCGCTTCATGGTCTGGATCTCCCTCCACCGCTTTCCATTCTCCCAGCACTTTGAAGGTGGCTAAACTTTGCTTTCCGGTAACTACTCAGCCTCTATATAGTGGTCTTGACTGTTAAAACTACAATATATTGTGGTTGCATGTTTAAAAGTTAGCTAAAACTCCTAAAAAATGGCTTTCTATGCAACCCATAAAAGTAGGCAAACCACAATATATGGTGTTCTGCAGGCTTCAAAAATCAATATCTGGTGGCTGAGTAGTTACGCTTTCCGTTACGAGGCAGAACGCTGATGTAGTCCCGTTCAGCCTCGGTATAACGCTGGGCTGTGGGCAGGCCGTTCCCCTCGCTGTCAAATATGTTGTAGGCAATGGGACGCTGCAATTTAGTGGCCAAGTCAGCTTCCAGGTCAACCAGCACATGAGTCAGGTGAGTATCAACTTGGTAGTTCCAGCCCCCCAGCAAGTGACCGTCCGGACCGTTGATGACCAATTGCTTGGTGCCCGGCATCACTCGCTCCCACATTGTCACATGACCCGAGTGAGACGGATGTTTGGTCCAATGTGGTTTGACGTGCCAATCGCTGAAGATGAACAGGGGGGCATCTCCCGGATACCAAGCCTGGCTGTAGTCCTTGGCCAGCGCATCGGCCAGGGAATACCCCACCTGTAAGCGGGTGAGTTGACCCAGAAAGTGTTCCAGCGTGAGGTACTTGTAGGTAAAGCCGTAGAGCATTTTCAGCCCCTTCCCTTGGTAATAGTACAGGTCACGGGGACGGGTTAGTCCCAGGATGGGCAGGTATAACAAGTGATCCAGCTTGTGCCAGTTCGTCTCCGGTTCACTGCTGACCACCCGCAGGGATGTCTTAGGCTGGATTTCCTGATGCTTGCTGCCAGCCGTCTTCAGGCAGTTCTTCACGGTCTCCACCACGCCTATCTCTTGTTTTTTCGTCTCAGGTTCACTGCTGACCACCCGCAGGGATGTCTCAGGCTGGACTTCCTGATGCTTGATGCCGGCCGTCTCCAGGCAGTTCTTCACGGTCTCCATCACGCCTATCTCCTGCTTTTTCGTCTCCGGGTCACTGCTGACCACCCGCAGGGATGTCTCAGGCTGAACTTCCTGATGCTTGATGCCGGCCGTCTCCAGGCAGTTCTTCACGGTCTCCACCACGCCTCTCTCTTGCTTTTTCGTCTCCGGTTCACTGTGAACCACCTCCACGAATGTCTTGGGTTGGGCCTCCTCATGCTGCTTACCGGCTGTCTCCAGGCAAATCTCCACAGTCTCCACCAGGCCCATCTCTTGCTTTTTAGTCTTCGGTTCCGTGTGGGCCACCCCCAGAAATGTCTCGAGTTGGGCCGCCTGATGTTGCTTGCCGGCCGTCTCCAGGCAACTTTCCACGATCTCCACCACGCCCATCTCCTGTTTTGCTCCTTCCAGGGAAAAAAAGACCAGCATTATCCAGAGATTCGCTGGCTGCATCCGTTGACGCCGTAGAACATTCGTTTTTCCCTCCAGGTTGAGGAGGTCGGCCTGGCGGTCTTGTCAGCTCCACTTTGCGTAACACTCGATGTTCAAGTTTTTTTCTGATAAGGTTGGCACATTTCTTGCTACAACTTGATATTCAGTCCGCCGAAGGCGGATTTGTGTTTCACCTTCCTCGCCTTTCAGACGGCAGGTCTTTCAGCCGCCGAAGGCGGAAGGGGCTTTAGCCCCAATCCACCTACTGTTAGCAGGTGATTGTT
>JASEGY010000257.1 GCA_030019105.1 bacterium
GACACTTACAACTTTAGGCACTTAGAACTTCAGGCACTTAGAACTTCAGGCACTTAGAACTTCAGGCACTTAGAACTTTAGACACTTACAACTTTAGGCACTTAGAACTTCAGGCACTTAGAACTTCAGGCACTTTAGGCACTTAGAACTTTAGGCACTTTAGGCACTTACTTTTTGTGGACTATGTGGACTGTTGTGTGGACTGTATAGACTGTGGACTCTATGCCGACTGGCCCAAACGATGAACAAGGCCACACTTACAATATTCCCCTACGAATCCACGTTGACCCACTTCAGACTTCAGACACTTTAGACTTTAGGCACTTCCAACTTTAGGCACTTTAGACTACTCGTTAAAGATAACAATCCTCCAGTAAGCCTTTGGCTCACCATCAACAACAAGTTCACAGAAATATGTCCCATTGGCCAGTCCCTCACCATCGAGGGAGAGACCTTTCCAACCATCTTCCTTATACACACCTGCAGGAACAGAACCAAGGTCCTTGGTCCAGATCAATTCCCCGGCATAGTCGTAGATGTTAATGACTACTGAATCACAGTCCTTACCCAGGACATACCGCAGATAGATAGGCTTTGGATTGGCAGGATTGGAAACAGCAGGATTGGGATAACTGGCAAAGTCTATTACCTCCTTAATCGTTTTAGGAACCACAAACTTTTCTTCTGCACTTTTCCCAAGGTTGCCTCGATTATCTTTAACTTTAAATGAGAGATTATATTCGCCGCTTTCGAGTGAATCGGCAAGCCTGGCCCTGAATTTTATCCAATCACCCTCTATCTCAAATTGGGGTGAGGCAAGTCCTCCTCCTATTACTAATACTTTTGGTGTTTCATCATTTTTAGCGATAAATACTTGAACAGTTTCAGTGTTTACTCCACTGTTATTTGCACTGCCCGTATCTGAAAACCAGGCTGAAACTACCGGTTGAGGATCGACTTCTTCACCGTTGCGGGGCATAACATTTACTATGGTGGGGGGAACCTCATCGGGACCGGAAATATCTATACCTGAAAGTTTCCCGATATCAATAGGGCCGGCATCATTGCCGGATATGTCTGTGATGTCACCTTTAGGGAGTTCTGCTGAGATATCTATTCCCGATGGATCACCAGCCGAGTGGTGCTCCGGATTAAATGAACCCTCAATTTTGAGCCTCGGATTCTCACCCAGGGTAATAATCAACTTAGTGTCAGCAGCCAAATCCTCTTTTACTACTGCTCCCTCACCCAGGCTGTCCTCATCTACATGTAGGTAGAAATGGTCTGCATCGGCCGGCAGCTCGAGTTTGCCCATCCGAACCGGTTCCTTAAAGGTAAGCTCGATTTCATCATCCTTGTTTACTTCCCCATCCTCGTCTTTATCTACATAAAGGGCATCGATAAGTACTGGTGAGGTTGTATCACTTAACCCAATGTCCCTGGCATCAGCTTCAGTCATTTCAGCCTCATTTCCGGCCAAATCCTTGATGGTTGAAGTGTAAATCCCGGATGGAGAACCGGCGCTTACTGTATCAGACGAATACTCGCCGGCTATTCTTAATCGCGGGTCACTGCCTATCTCGATAATAATCCTTCCGGCCTCCTTCGAGATAATCTTTGCTCCATTGCCAAAGCTATTGCCTTCGACCGGAAGGAGAAAATCCCCCACAGTAACTGAAGTCGAATCAATATCTTCATTAAACTCCACCACAATCGTATCGCCCTGGTCTATTCCATTTCCATCTCCATCGGTATAAACGGCTTTTGTAATCTTTGGCCCGGTGAGGTCTATTGTTATTGAATTACTTGCTGCTTCTGCCTCCGGGAGTCTATTCCCTAACCGGTCCACACCCCAAACATAGAATACGGCCTCATGGTCTTTTTCCTCGACCTGATATTTATCACCGCTTTTAAACTTTGCAGAAGCCTTATTATCATATTTGATCTCATAGAAATCCAGACCAGACCCGGTATCATTTACATCCTTCCATTTAAGAGTAACCACGTTGGTATCAGTCCGCTCACCCCCATCATCGATGGTAAAACCCGGCACCTTTGGTGGGGGATCATTGTCGAGAATAGCCACCAGAGTATCAGCAGCAGCATTGCCGGCCAAATCATATACTTTAACAGTAATTGTCCCTCCTGAGTCAGTTTCATTCACTGTATACTCCAACTCATACTCGTACTCCGGCTTACCTCCATCATTCTCAGTGGAATCCACAGGGCTGGCCACAAAGAGAAGAGAACCTGTGGCCTTATCTAAGCCACTCCTTTCATCGCCGGCCGAAATTAACAGACGGAAAAAGGCAGGGGTAGCCTTATCATCATTTCTAAAGTAAAGCCGTTCGGGATCAGGAGGGTAAAGTGTATTGTATCCTTTGGTATCTATGGCATCGATCTTTACCGTAGGCTCTACCGTATCTATCTCCAGGATGCCGCCTTTTGGTGAAAATGGTGGGAAAGATTTTCCCAGGTAGTCCGGAATATTTACCAGAACTTTGGCTTCACCGTTTTTACACCCTTCAGGGATGGTTATTGGCCCGGAGATAAAGGATAGCGAATTACCTTCGTCTGTGAGACTGACAGCAGCAGCTATCGTATCTCCATCCAGGGTGATCGAGAAGAGGGATAACCTTTTCAATTCCCCGGCAGAAACTGCTCTTATATATATCTTCTGTGACATGGTAACCGGGTTTCCACTAATACTCTCAGGCAACTTGCTTCCAGTGTTCTGCGGATCAAGCAGATAAGTGACCGTGATTGGCGGCAGGCCTTCACTTACCTTGAAAGAGAACGGTCCGGCCTCAGCGCTATTGTTGGCCATATCCTTAGCTATGAAGGCAAAGGAAACCGTATCCCCGGTCTTTATGCCTCCTTTAATTTCACCCCTATACTCACCAGATCCGAGAGGGGTAAGGTCTTTGCGCAGAACCAGATATGAAGTAGTATTTAATGGGTTAATATCATGGGTAGTATAGCAAATTTTTACCATTTCCGGAGCAATAGGTGCATCTTTTACGCTTACGGCTACCGTGTAGGCTGACTCCGGCAGAATATTTCCACCTTCTTCTAATTTCTCCCGACCGAGTTGATTCCCATACTCATCCTTAACCCATTGGAGAAAAATTTCAGGGAGAGTGGTATCAACCCGGACCCAAACCGTATCTGAAACAGTGGTATGTCCTACCCTGTCCCTGGCACGAATCATCAGGGGCTTTCCGGTTTGGCCGCTGTCTTGTTGAGTTATCGTCGGGATTTCATCCGTATCAGCCCAGGTATCTCTTCCAGGCTGACCGTTAAAGGGCCTCCATTCTCCATCAAGCCCGTATTCAAAACTGGATGGGGCAATCCCACTTCCCTGAAGGGGGCCGGTGGCATCTGAACAGTCGCCGGCAAAACTTCCGGCATCAGCATTTAACCAGAGTTCTTCCGTATATTCGATGCCGTTTATCTTAGTAATACAAAGCCTGGGCGGGGTGAGATCAATTCCGATAACTGTTGAGTCGGCCTTCTCCTGGAAGCGGGTATTTCCTACCCTGTCTACTCCCCGAATATAAAAGGCGGCCGCATCATCTTCCTTTCCCCAACAAATGTCTCCGCTCTGCCGGGTTTGCCAATCGATCTCTCCTTCGTATTTGACCTCGTAATGATCCAGCCCACTTCCTGTATCTGTAATTGGATTCCATTTAAGGGTAATGCCTGCTGTATCGCTCCAGGCAGCGCCGTCATTGGCTGTAAACCCGGTGATTTGGGGTGGCGGGTCATTATCAAGGAGGCAAGACAGGGCTTCGGAAGAACCGGTATTTCCGGCTATATCAGACACGGTGACGACTATCTCTCCTCCTGCTTCTGCCTGGTTTATCTCATATTTCAGTGAACATTCAGCCGCCTTAGCTCCCCTCGTGACCGGACACAACGGCATATCCGCAAAAAGGGGCGAACCCTGGATTTCACCTTCAAACCCACTCAGGGTGTCACTGGCTGATACCTTCAAAGCAACCGTGGCCTTCAGTCCCTCCACACCGTTCTTAAAATATACCGTAGATGTATCTTTGATAAAGACATAAACAAGATCCGGCTCGACAATTTTATCAATCGAGGTTATGGCCACTATGGGTGAGATGGTATCGATCAGGAACTTGTCGCCGCGGTAAGGAACCTTATCCGGCTTTGTGATCTCCGATTTGGTCTGCGCTGTTACCAGGATATTTGCCTCACCATCCTCGTCAGGACTGACAGTAAATTCAGCTACCCAGGTTGTCTCCGAGCCATTGAATTTAGAGGCAGATAAGGCCGGGATGTCGTTTCCTTTACCCGGGGCGTCTATGGATAGGCTCACTTCCTTGAGGTCTGCATTCGCTGTTACCTTGATATAGACAGGCTGGGCTTTGGTGGTAGGCAGATTATCAAGGTTGTAAGGGAGGGGAATGGTGCATTCAGGGTCTTTGAAGTAACTTGCCGCAACTTCCAGCTCCCAGGGCACACGATATTTCCCATCTGCAGAGGATTCATTCTTAACCTTATCTTCCGCGGTAATACGGAAAGATATCGTATCCTTATCACTTGCCATGGCTGAACCCGGGATAAGGCCAAAATATCGGGAAGGGGTATCGGATTCGGTCATAGGAATTGATTCGGGTTCCGGGTGTGAGGCAGTAAAGTAAGTAAGAGTAACTTTTGCCACCCGGGTAGTCAACTCCTGGACTGTAGCCCAGACTGTGGCGGAAGTAGCCTCCAGGCTCTGGGACCCATCAAAGCTCTGAATGGCGTATCCGGCTGTATCCTCAACAGACTCTATGGTTACTACCGGGCCTTCGTTATCCTCCTCATAATAGTATTCCTGTGAAGTGTTATTACCGAGCCTATCTTTAAGAACCACCCTGGCCAAACGATGGGAGACATCGGCGTAACTATCCTTATCTATCAAATATATTCCTGACCACTCGGCCGGCGTGGTATCGCATGCAGTTGGGCAGCCGGCCAGGGATGTTACCGGATCAAAGCACATCTCCTTAAGGCCTCCCCCCTTCTGATCCGTAGCTGTTCCGCTTAATTCAACTTCTACTTTGACAGCCATCAGGCTGCTGAAATAGAGATGGCCATCATCTGGGTGAATCCAGAGATAGGGACTATCCTCAACCTCATTCCAGGCGCCTTTGGTAATAACCGGGGGCTGGCCGTCCCAAACCAGGTCCTGGGTAGTATCGGCCCCCTCAATAAAAAAGGAGGGGCCATAAGCATTTGTTCCGAGTGAGCTGACAAATACATCCTTCAGCCTTTCTACCCCATCAGTATCTCTTGAAATAGCTGCTTTAAGTCCCGTAGTTGTTCCTATCACCACATTGCCTTCGCTTTCCAGAACCACCTCTCCCTGGTAGTTCTTACATGCAGGTTGGGTAGTATCCGCCCAGCCGGCGCTTACCGTAACAATAAATTCACCATCACTGTCTGTCCAGTAATTCCCCTGGCCATCGTCATATTTTTCTCCGCTTACTTCTATGGCCGTAATCTTTACCCGGTTAACTTAGCGCGGCCTCTGGCCGCAACCAAACCAATTTTGGATTGCAGATTGCG
>JASEGY010000258.1 GCA_030019105.1 bacterium
TATCTCCCACAGCTTGATAGTCTTATCTACAGAGCCGGAAGCGATTATCCCGGCTCCTTTCGAGATGGCTACGGAAGTAACATGATCTTCATGGCCTTGGAGGGTATTCAGGAGTCGGCCGGTCTCTATCTCCCACAGCTTGATAGTATCATCATCAGAGCCGGAAGCGATTATCCCTGCTCCTTTCGAGATGGCTACGGAAGTAACATAAGATTTATGCCATTGGAGGGTATTCAGGAGTTGGCCGGTCTCTATCTCCCAGACCTTAACCGTATTATCATTTGAGCCGGAAGCGATTATCCCGGCCTCTTTC
The DNA here is from genome assembly GCA_030019105.1 of bacterium. GTDB lineage: Bacteria > UBA9089 > JASEGY01 > JASEGY01 > JASEGY01 > JASEGY01. The sequence goes on from JASEGY010000258.1 coordinate 314, forward strand.
GAGATGGCTACGAAAGTAACAGGATATTCATGGCCCTGGAGGGTATTCAGAAGTCGGCCGGTCTCTATCTCCCAGACCTTAACCGTCATATCCCAAGAGCCGGAAGCGATTAGCCCGGCCTCTTTCGAGATGGCTACGGAAGAAACAGGAAATCCATGGCCTTGGAGGGTATTCAGGAGTCGGCCGGTCTTTATCTCCCACAGCTTGATAGTATTATCCCAGGAGCCGGAAGCGATTATCCCGGCCTCTTTCGAGATGGCTACGGAAGAAACAGAATTTTTATGGCCCTGGAGGGTATTCAGGAGTCGGCCGGTTTTTATCTCCCACAGCTTGATAGTATTATCCTCAGAGCCGGAAGCGATTATCCCGGCTCCTTTCGAGATGGCTACGGATTTAACATAAGATTTATGCCCTTGGAGGGCATTCAGGAGCCGGCCGGTCTTTATCTCCCAAACCTTAACAGTCTTATCATCTGAGCCGGAAGCGATTAGCCCGGCCTCTTGCGAGATGGCTACGGAATTAACAGAAGATTCATGGCCCTGGAGGGTATTCAGGAGTCGGCCGGTTTTTATCTCCCACAGCTTGATAGTATTATCCCAGGAGCCGGAAGCGATTAGCCCGGCCTCTTGCGAGATGGCTACGGAATTAACAGTATCTTCATGCCCTTGGAGGGTATTCAGGAGTCGGCCTGTTTTTATCTCCCACAGCTTGATAGTCTTATCCCCGGAGCCGGAAGCGATTAGCCCGGCCTCTTTCGAGACGGCTACGGAAGTAACAGAACCTGCATGCCCTTTGAAGACCCTGGGGCTCAGGTCGTTTAGTTGATGAGAGGCAGGCAGGGGGGAACCTTGTTCGGGCATGATTAAAACCGAGTCCTTAAACCAGTCATCAGAGCAGGAGATGTCTTTGAGATTGCATTTAGCAAAGCCGGTATGAGCCAGAAGGCTTGAGTTGAACTTAGAGCCATTAAGGTCTGTCAGTGTGAAGGCGGCGAATCTGAGGTCGGCTGATTCAAAATCCGCTTCCGGCAGCTCGGAGTTTAAAAAGACAGATGAGGTCAAATCCGCCTGACAAAAAGAGGGATTTTCTGAGATTGCCTTTTCCCAGACAGAGCCCGGGCAGACGGTCCGGTCGGCATTTATTGAATGGAGCCGGGTATTTATAAATCTGGCCCGGCTCATCTTTGCCCCCTGGAAGCTTGAGTGGGACAGGTCGCAGTCAATGAATCGAGCGTCCTCTAATTCGGCTCTCTCAAATAATGAATTCCGGAGGCCCAGGGATTTGAAGATAAATCCGGAAAGCCCGGCCCCGGACAAACAGAATCTTTGGGGTAAAGGAGAGGAGTCAGGGAATGAGTCCCTCCACTTCAAGAGAAGAATGAGGGCATTTTCACTCACTTCCGGGCAATAGGTGTCTTCGAGAATCCGCTCAATCGTTTCCCTGGCTCCTGACAGGTCATATTCGGTAGTATTAAGAAGCCCCAGGACAAATTCAGCGATCTCATTGGAAATCTTAGGAATGTTAAGCGGTTCGGGGTTTGCCTGAGACAGGGCGCGGGCAATCCTTCTGGCGATAAAGAATTCATGAAAGGAGCGGTGCTGGAAGCGAAAGACCCCTCTGCCGCGCTCATCCTCTTTCTCACTCCAGGCAAGAAAGGTGGCGGTTCTTAGATCATTTTTAAATTGTTTCCGGTCATCAAGGGGTAGTCCTGGGAATTTAGGCGAAATATTCTCCTCAACCCATTCATCAATCTTATCTATATGTTCGGTCTGGGCCTGTTTCTTCCAGAGGTTGGAGGCTAGATTCTCCATACATTCCGCCTTCATATTGCCCGGGATTTTGTGCCTATCATAGTCCCGCCTGATCCATTCTTTAATGGTTAATTCATATAAAGAGGCCGAGGTTATATCAACGCCTTTTTCTTTTAAGTCAATGATCTCCTGAATATGCTCCTCAATCAAAGAGAGTAGAAAGGGTCTTTTGGCCAGATCAGGGAGGTTGTAGATACCTTTCAGGGTGTTCCATAACTCCTCTGCCCTGTCCCCAAAACAAATCTTCAGGTAGGCTAAAATCTGCTCCTGGGTGAAGCTGTTTAAGAAGGCGATCTGAAAATCCTCTCGACGGAATCCGGCTCTTCTGGCCTCAGAAAGTTGAGAATCAACATCCTCCATATCCCGAAAGTAATGGGTTCGACAGGCCAGGATGACCTTATCGCTAAACCTTTCCTTCTTTTCCTTTCCCTCCTCCTTTAAGGTGACACCCCTTCTTATCTGCTGCCAGAAATGAAGCGCCCTTTCCGGGGTAAAACCGACGGTCTTTTCATCAATACTGTCTATGATCAACAAGACCTCGCCTGAATGAACCAGTTCCAGGACATCTTTGCCTTTAGTTCCGGGTATTCCCTGCCCCTTCAAGGTATCTTCAATCATTTCCTCCAGGGAAGGCATTGACCTGGCGACGGGCAGATCAAGAAACCTTAAGTCAAGATAGAGTGGAAGCGGCAGGGCCTCTCCTTGTTTAATCCTTTCTAAAAGATGCCTGGTGAACATCCTGCCCAGGAAGGTCTTGCCCATCCCCAGGTCTCCCAGGACAGCAAAGAAAGGGGATTGTGAAGAGCCTGTAAGCCACTTCTCTAAAAAGGCAATGGCATCCGTATCGCCGGAATCTGTCTTTATAGTCGCTGGGATGTATTTGGGGGGCTGATAATCTTCTGTCAGTAAGTCTGCGCGGAGGGCTTTACCCATCTCTTCTTCCAGACGCCTTCTTTTGTCCCGGCTGATTTTATCAGGTAAATGATCGGGAATTATTGGTTGGCCGGGGATATCGCGGATAAGGTAAGCTCCTTTGATTCCTGATTCTTCTGGAGGCATTAAGAACTTAGTGAATTTCCGGCCGCATCTTACCGCATATCCCTGGACATAAAGCTCACCATATTCTTTTTTCCAGTTGGTTTTTAAGAACTCTATCCATTCCTCATCCTCAAGGCCTTCAATGACAAAGGGCTTACCCTCCTGACGATACTTGGCCAGTTCGGCAATGGTGGCTGCCGGAGGGGCCTCTGAGCGAGATGAAAGCAACTTTTGCGATGTCTTCATAGAGATTTTAACCAGCTTGGCATATCCTCCTAAAGCCAGACGAACCCTATCCGACATTTCGGCACTATCATCTAAGGCAACCTTGAATTGGTAGGTCTGGCACAGCTCAATAACCCTCCTGATCTTATCCTCATGGAGCCCTTCATTTACTTCAAACAAAAGATTGTCTTTGCTGCTCATATACCTCCTGAAGATCTCAGGCGAAAGGAACCGGGAAGAGAGGAGCTCATTATCGAGGTTTATGGTAAAGATAAGGGCATTTGCTCCTTCTGCCCCTTGCCTCGTCCACCACCTTCTTAAATCCTGGGAGGCACATAAAGAGAGGATAAAAAAGGTGATTCGGGGTAATTCTTCGGGGATATGCAACTCTTTACATTTTTTGAGGGTGGCAAAGAAGCTGTCCCCATTTCCACTTATCCCCAGTGTCTCAAAGCCCATGGTCATAGATGCCGGCTCAGGAGGAAATACCCTGGTGAATGGTTCCAGCTTGAGGGAGAGGTTGGTGATGAATTGTTTGGCTTCTTCATTCAGGTCTTGCCAGGGTTCAGAAAAATTTTCTCGGAAGAATCTATCAATCTCCGCCGGGTAAATGATGGTTCTTAATGGAAGGGAGAGGGAGGGCACCTGATATTTATCAGGCAGGTAATCCATGTTTTTCTCCAGGTCTTTGAACAGGCTGGATTTATCCAGCTTTTCCAGGAGTTTATCCCTGAGTGAGACCTCACCTTTAACGATCACTCTTCTTTCATTCAGGTCAGCCCTTGGGTTTTCAGGTTGTAATTCCAGGGAGACCTTAGCTGTTTGGGCGACCTTTTTTAGCCGGTCTCTAAATTTACGAAAGTCCTCCAGGGCATCATTCAATTCCTTATCAGGAAAGAGGCTTTTGGCGGCGGTTATTAATGGGGTTTCAGTCTTATCAGAGAAGAGATCACGCAGCAGCTTAAGCCTGCGGTTGTCTTTCTGGCCTAAGACATACTCCTCAAGCAGTTTGGTGATTCTGATATTTATTTCCGGATGAGATAGTTTTTCTGACATAAGAGCCCTCCTCTAGGTTGTAATATCCCCGACTACCGACTACCGGGCAAGGAGACTACTACAGCTCGGCGGAAATCCCTCGTCGGTTTGAGGAGTCTGAGAAACCAGGTTTTTTCAAAAAACCTGGTTTCTGTAACCGGCGGGGAACTTCCGCCGACGTGTACTACGAGTTTTGAGAAAGGGATATTTATCTGACCTTAGCTGATCTTTCTACAAGTATAGCATCTTTTCGTCAACTTGTCAAGGACTTTTTATGACGTGTCAAAAATTTGTCAATAACGGGGTAAGGTATCCTCTTCAAAAGTCATGGTAGAATGATCAGGGGTCAGGGGTCAGAGGTCAGGGGTCAGGAGTCAGGGGTTCAGGGTTGGTCACATTACGCGCCATCTAACCTTGCATCCTGACCCCTGACCCCTGACTCCTGATCCCTGCCTTGGCTCTTACCATTAGATTTGAAGAAGATACGAGGCAAGTGTGATTAAGAGAAGGCAGGAGAGACCGTTTTGAAAATGGGACTTGATTAAAGAGGGGGTGACGGAGTTTTGGGTTGACATTGCAGTTTTTCCAAAGAGCGGGTGAGTTTTTGCTAAAGTTTTGGGCTCAACCTTCCGAATTATCAAAAGGACACTAAACTTTGACAAAAAGGAGGAAGCGAGCCCATGTGAAGGTTGGCGGCCCGGCAGTGGAAGTTGGAACAGTTTACCTGTTCATGTTCATTTGTGGGGCGGATGAGGAGGTAGGATTCGAGAACAAATATGTCCGGGTGAGGAAAGTAGATGGTGTAATCAGGCTGGAATTTCTCGGCCCGTACGTGCTGGAGATAAATGAGTCGGATAGGCAGGCCTGCGATGTAGAGATAGCGAGGTTGGCAAGATTGAGGACGCTGGGAGGGAAGAAGCTGCTGGTGCAGGGGGAAATAGGCCAGGCATTTGACCTGTCACGGCAGATGGTAAATCGACGGGTGAGGCTTGTAGAAAAATGTGGCCTTGAGAGTTTGGTGAAAGGCGAGTATGAGAAAAGTAAGCTTACAGAAGAGGTGTAATTTTGAACAATAAATTTCCTTCAATTTAAGGAATAAATTAGCCCGGAA
>JASEGY010000259.1:0-1158 GCA_030019105.1 bacterium
ATTTTGTAGTGGTCGAGCTTGCTCGACATTACGGCAGAGCAAGCTCTGTAACTATCAATACCCATTTAGTCAAGCACTATTGGCCCAAACGATAATCAAGGCTGCTTTACTCAACCCAACCTGCAAAATCAATGTTGAAAAGGCAATATCAAAGTTCGAAAGGTATTTATCGCCTCCCGCTCCTTCTCTCCCAGACGGTAAAAAAACCCCTTCAGGTATTCAATCACCTCATTTTCTTCCAGACCAAGACGGTGCCTGTAGCCTAAAACAGCCCGCCCTGGATTCTGCTCTACTGCCTCCAGAGACTCTTCCAATCTCTGATGAAGCTCTGACTTGATGTTCTCAGGCAAAGAAGCCCTTACTGACCACACCGCAAAAACAAAGGGAAGCCTCATCCATTCCCACCATAACGTAGCCAGGTCATACTGGTATCGAGTTTCGAGTTGAGGTCGGCCTTTAATTCCACAATCCGCAATCCGCAATCCGCCATCTGCCATTCCCTTGAGCGCTTTATCTCCGATAAGAAGTACCGCATCGTAACCTGGGAAAGAGTCAGAGTCCAAAGACCGCAATCCGTAATCCGCAATCCGCAATCCGCAATCAGACAGGCGTTCCAGTTGAGGTTGAAGACCGTAGCGTTTCTTCAGCAAGAGCTCCAGGAGCCGCACGGAAGTGCTCGTCTCGGTAGTAATCCCGATCCTGGCTCCATCCAGCTCCTCTATGGGTTTTTTAGAAAACAGGATGACACTGCGCACCTGATCCCTGGCCGCAATACAAAAGTCCATCAACTGGAATTCGTCTTCCAGAGAAAAATAGTCTATCAACGAAAATGGCCCGGCATCCAGCATGCTTTCTTTAGCAAATTCACCCATTTGGCGGGGCGATAGTGGTAAGGAATAAAAGTGAGGCCCGGTCAGATAAAGATAAAAAGGCACGGCATTGAGGTAATTGATCTTGCCTACGATTACGGATTTCGGATCGTTCCGATTTCGGATTTCGGATTGCGGATTTCGGATCGTTCCGATTGCGGATTTCGGATTTCGGATCGTTCCGATTTCGGATTTCGGATTTCGGATTTCGGAGTTATCATAACCTGCAACCCACGACTTGCAATCCGCAATCCGCAATCCGCAATCCGCAATTGATTGAGGATCGAGG
>JASEGY010000259.1:1250-5509 GCA_030019105.1 bacterium
GATCGAGGTTTGAGTTAGTTAGTCGGGTTACCCCTCGGGTTAGTGGATAGTCAGGAGCTCCAGCATCTTCCGGCTCAAAATCCGCAATCCGCAATCCGCAATCCGCAATATTAGCTGATTGAGGATCGAGGTTTGAGTTAGTTAGTCGGGTTACCCCTCGGGTTAGTGGATAGTCAGGAGTTCCAGCATCTTTCGGCTCAAAATCCGCCATCCGCCATCCGCCATCCGCAATATTGTAGTTGCTGTCGCGTTCTACAGGAAGCATCTCGGCTGATAGGATAGTATCGATCAACTTTTCTCGCGAATGTCCGGTGGGAGTCGGCGCCTGAGCCGCGTGGGCGATTCTTTCTTCCCCAATGGTTCCATCCAAATCATCTGCCCCGAAATGCAAGGCCATAGCCGCGGTCTCTTCTCCCAGCATAATCCAATAGGCCTTTATGTGGGGTATGTTGTCTAAAATGAGCCGGGAAGCGGCGATAGTTTTCAGGTCATCAATAGGAGAAACCCGGCGGGAGACAATCCCTGAATCACCGGGTTGAAAGGCCAGGGGAATGAAGGCCAGAAACCCGCCTGTTTCGTCTTGAAGGGACCTTAAACGAAGCAGGTGCTCCACCCGTTCTTCCGGCGTTTCCACGTGACCGTAGAGCATGGTAGCATTGGTTCTAATCCCTGTTTGGTGGGCGATGCGGTGAATCTCCAGCCAACGGTCGGCATTGATCTTTTGAGGACAAAGGATATCCCTGACCCTTTTTGAAAAGATTTCAGCCCCGCCTCCGGCCAGCATAGTCAGCCCCTGTTTCTGAAACTGTGGCAAGACCTCTTCTACCGACATGCCGAATTTACGGGAGAAATAATCGATTTCCACGGCCGTCCAGGCCTTGATACCTGACATGGGAAGACGCTGATGGATGGAGCCAATCAATTCCAGGTAGTATTCCCAGCCCCGATTCGGATTTAAGCTGCCCACCACATGAACTTCAGTCAAGTCCGGAGAGAGTTGTGAAAGGATTTCGGGGATTTCAAGGTCATAGGCCTCAGGGTCGCCCACATCCTTTGAAAAGCGGCAAAATCGGCATTTCAGGATACAGATATTGGAGGGATTAATTTGGCGGTTATGCACAAAATAAGCCGCATTTCCGTGCCAGGAGTATCGAATGCGGCCGGCCATCCAGCCCAGACCGGTAATGTCACGGGTTTGAAAAAGGGCAGCGCCGTCTTCCTCCTGAAGACGCTGCCCATCTTCCACCCGATGCCAGATATCCAACAGGGCTGGGTCCTCAACGGGATACATCTCTTTTTCCTTCCCTTACTGATGATCCGGCAAAAAATCCCAACGGAACAAAAGCCACAGAGATACGGAGACACAGAGTTTTTTATAACTAACTGATGGCCTTGATCATCGTTTCGGCCATTTTACCGCAGAGCGAGAAGGTGTAGCTGCGACCCTTGTGATCGCTATTAGGCAGGGACAAGCCCTGCCGCTACATTGCATATGTCTGAATTTCTCGCCGTGGCCCAAACGATGATCAAGGCCTAACTGATTATGTTGTAGTTCCCTCTGATATTCTCTCTGTGACTCTGTGGCAAGAATTTGACTTTTTGCCTAACCATCCTTTCTCCGCCTTCCTCTCTGACTCATGGATTTATTCACGAGCGACCGCTTTTACACCGCCTCTACGGCCCAAACCGTATCCCACCCGATACACATCCGGTAGATTCACCCGATCATCCGTCATGCGCTCGAATACACCCAAGGGGAGCCTGGGGGACGTAGTTAAAAAACGTAAAAAATCACCCTAACAAGTTATCTTTTAAACCACTACTGCCGTTAAGTAGTTTTTCTCCTCGGGCTACTCCTCCGCGCAGTCCTGGTCGATTAATGGATAATCTGTTGGCTCCATTCTTGACAGCCTCGTTTTTTACGTTTTTTAACTACGTCCGCTCGTGCCCTTACTTCATAATCAACTCAGCGAAATCCTCAAATTCTTTCAATGACTCTACTTCTATCCCCTTCCTGTGAAGAACCTTTAAGATTGAAGTATCTCTTATTTCATTTAATCTCTTCACAATTGACTGGGGAACAGCCTCAAAACGCAGATCAAGAATATCAATTACAGCTTCTCTTGCGTTCTGAAGAATTCCCTGTTGTAATCCTTGTTGCATCCCTTGTTGCATCCCTTGTTCTATCAACGAATCAGCTATGGTAGGCATAATCTCACCTCCTAATGCTTTATCTACGGCTGCCTTGAGGTCTTCATAATTAATATTATCCGTAGGCGCCGCATTGAGTATGTACTTCAAAATGACCTCAATGTATTCCAGACCAGTTCGCTTTTTAGCAAGATCTTTCAAAAGCTTAAGTATTGTCGGGAAACGATCTCGCAAGTCTCCTCTAAATATGTGTTTCAAAAGGAGCAGCGCTACCCGCAATATACTATTACCCCGCAACATTTGCGTTGTCCGCGAGAATGTTACGATTGCGAATTGAAATTGGAAATTAGAAATTAGGCTTTCACGCTTTTCCTAATTTCCAATTTCCAATTTCAGCGTTCCATAATCCGCAATCTGCAATCCAAAATTGGTTTGGTTGCGGCCAGAGGCCGCGCTAAGACTTCACCTTTGATATCTTCATCATTGTACCTGGAAGCATCCCAAAGCAGATACTGAAAATCAGGGATAAAGTGAACCAGATCATCAGGACAGTCAAAAAGCTCTCTGAAATTTAACCCGGCCTGCCAATCTCCCTCTCCGTGATATAGTATCAATGGAATGATTACCGGAAACCCGGGCTTCTCTTCATTCTTCTTAAGCCACATTTCCCATATCTTTACCATATACCTGAGAATATGAAAGGCCGATAAAGGCTCCTCATAGCTCTTGTGCTCAAAAAGGATATACACATACCCCCATGAACCGTCCTTGAGGTCTGCCTTGAAAAGCAGATCAGAGAAGTATTCCTTCAGGTGTTTGTCTATAAATGAATCCTTGGTGTATTCCAGCGTGGATTTCGACAGGGCGCTATCGGTTTTGTCTATTTTTTAAGCTTAGAAGTAGTCAGCACTTACAGCAGATTGCGGCATTCCGGCCAATCATCTACCGTAGCCCAAAAAAGCCCAAAAACTCGGTTTTGCCCCTGAAAAGCCAATTTCTGGAATTCTTGGAGGTTACCCCAAAATCCAGAGAAGTAATGTTTATCGGCACTTAGAAAATCGAGATTTTTCCCAAAGGGGTGTCGAAATCCACGTTCCAGGGAATCCAGATCAAGCAAACTAACCACATTAGCAGGCAGATAATTCAGGAGAAATTCCTTGGCTGTATTCTTGCGCGTAAAAACCTCTTTGAAGAATTTGTCATGAGGATTGGTGATCTGTTCCATAAATAACCTGGCTTTCTTACTGAAAACTGGAGCGTAGGAGAGGAAGAATTTGCTGTTACCTTCCAGTTTTAATCGAAGCAAATATCTTACTGATTGAAATATAGCATAAATGTTACTCTTTGTCAAATAGAATCTTAGTCGAGAATTCACCTATTCTACCGAGGGTATCTTTTCAATAAATCGGGGTAACCAAGGTGAGCGGTCATTGGTTATCGGTTATCGGTGAGGAGTAACCAGTAATTAATTGTTACCGATTACCGATCACTGATCACCGATTACTGACCTTCCCCGAAGTATTGAGAAGATACAAGTTGCAAAGTCAATAAAAAAAGGCCCCTGGAATGACCCAGGGGCCTTTTATAGGGTGAAGAACTGTAACCCCCCAATGACGGGAGACGGGAAAGTTTGGTGTCTCTAATCTGCACGCCGGCGCAAGAAGGCAGGAATGGGGGGGCATGGGGGACGTAGTTAAAAAATCCGTCCTCCCTTTTCTTTTTGCTTATTTTATCATCCCCCGACTTGCTTGTCAACCATTTTCGTCCTCAAATTCATCATTTTTTCTCGATTGACTTCTCTGTTTTTTACGTTTTTTAACTACGTCCCCGTCTTCCCCCATTCCGCACCTCTTGACTCCAAATAGCACACGAATTAACACGGATGAGACGGATTTGCACAGATTTTCTTTCTATCGTTAATGAAAATTTTGCGGACAAACTGCGGGTTCTCTCCAAAGTTTAAGAGTAATCCAACCTCCACTTCTGTCGCTTTCAAGTAATTCAGCAACTAATTATAGATCTTATACTCAGCACGGTCATAAATAGTGATTTTGAGTAACTACTCAGCCTCTATATAGTAGTCTTAACTGTTAAAACCACAACATATT
>JASEGY010000025.1:0-4836 GCA_030019105.1 bacterium
CCGCAATCTGCAATCCAAAATTGGTTTGGTTGCGGCCAGAGGCCGCGCTAAGAAAAAGGAAGCATGGGTTGAACCAGGGAGGATAGAAAGACAAGAGAAATGGGAGTATCCACCAGATGCAATAAGAGAGGCAATTACCAATGCTGTCTGCCATCGTGATTATTTTTCCAATGGGAATGTTCAAATAAGGATATTTGATGATAGAATAGAAATTTGGAATCCGGGTACATTACCCGAAGGATTAACTATTGAGGATTTAAAGGGTAAGCATGAATCTAAACCACGGAATAAATTAATTGCCCGATTATTCTTCCTGATAAAATACATTGAAGAATGGGGAACCGGAACTAACGAAATGATAGAATTATGTTTGAACTATGACTTGCCAGAGCCTAAATTAGAAGAAATAGCGGGAAGCTTTGTGGTTACCTTTAGGAAGTCTAAATTGACTGAAGAGTCTTTAGAGAGTATGGAATTAAATGAAAGACAGAGAAAAATCGTAGAATATCTGAAAAAGAAAAAGAAGATTACTAACGTAACTACTCAGCCACCAGATATTGATTTTTGAAGTTCCTAAACCACAATATATTGTGGTTTGTCTACTTTTGTGGGTTACATAGAAAGCCATTTTTTAGGAATTTTTGCTAAGTTTTAAACATCCAACCACAATATGTTGTGGTTCTAATATGCAAGACCACTATATAGAGGCTGAGTAGTTACATAAAATCTATAGATCTCTCGTAAATCACGAAGTGCCCGTTGCGTCCATTTTATTCGAACCATTTGCCTGTTTCTTTCACCACTTCCTCATGAGAAAGAAGTTGGTCTTTACGGACATCTTCCTCTGCTGACTCAAGCTTTTGTTTAAGGTAAAGCCGATACATGATCCGTTTGATTTCCGAGATAAACTCCTCTGCTTTTTGAAGCATCTCGGCTACTGCTTCTTTTTCGAATGTAACAAAGTCTTGATAATCTCCTTTTTGACGATTTTTAAAGAGCTCAGAGTAGAATCTGCCCAGCTCTTTATCTACCACTCCTGTTTTCACAAATTCCCTGTTAAAGAATGCCTTGATTCCGGAATGCTTTGAAGAAGAGAACCCTTTCGTTTGGACAAGTGCCAGGACAGAATAAAACATGGCATAGTAAATCCGGTTTACAGCGCTTTCCAGGTAATCTTCTTTGTATATAACCCTGGCAACTGCTAACGTCCTGTCCGCCTTTTCTAACCGGTATCTAATAAGCGCTTCATCATATTGATTATTCACAGGACCACACCCTCCCTATCGACATTTTCATGAAGCGGATGATTCCGATAACGTTTAGACTCCCAATCAGATTTTGATATGATCAGGGGGTCAATATCTACATCATACTCCAGTTCATAGTCATAAAGCAGCCGTATTATTTCTTTGCTCAGGTGATAATCAGCTTCTTGTTTTGTTAATAATAATATATCTATGTCAGAATATGGATGTACTTTTCCTCTCACCCTTGAACCATAAAGAATAATATCTGTCTCAGGGAAGTGTTCCTTAATCCTTTGAACAACCTCGGATAATATTTTCTTTTCCCGTGAACTAAGAACACTTAATTCCGGCCATCTCTTCATTGCAGAGCCTCCTTCTTTTTGCGGCCACCTTTCTTTTTCTTGCCCGTAGAAGGCTTGGCCTGAGCCTGGTCAGAAAACTCAAAAATAAAGCCGCCATCCTTGTTGATACCCAAATGAAGCTTGTCAGGCAGCGGGCCTTCGGTCATTCGCTGTAATATCTCGGTGGAGATGTGGGGCAGAAGTGTCCCCTGCATAATATGGTCGATATTGCGGGCCCCGGTTTCTACCTCAGTGCAGCGTTCTGCGATCTGGTTCACGACTTGATCATCGTACTCAAAGGCCATCTTGTGGCTGGAATGAAGCCGGCCGGCTAATTGATTCAGTTTAAGCTGGGTGATATTCTTCATCGCCTCCATAGAGATGGTGTAGAACGGCACGATGGTCATCCGGGCCAGCAGGGCGGGTTTGAAGTGCCGGCTCAAGACAGGGCGGATCGCCTCGATAATTTGTGCCGGCTCTGACTGAGTGTCGCCGCCACTCATGCTCGTAATGATGTCAGAACCGAGGTTGCTGGTCATAAAGATAATCGTGTTCTTAAAATCAATCACCCGGCCCTCGCCATCGGAGAGCATGCCTTTATCAAATACCTGGTAAAAGAGATTCATCACCTCCGGGTCGGCCTTTTCCACTTCGTCCAGGAGCACTACCGAATACGGCCGCTGCCGCACGGCCTCAGTCAGCACCCCGCCTTCACCAAAGCCGACATATCCCGGCGGTGAGCCGATCAGCCTGGAGACAGTATGCTTCTCTTGAAATTCGGACATGTTGATGGTCACCATAAAGCGTTCGCCACCAAAGAGGGTGTCAGCTACGGTCAGGCCAAGTTCGGTCTTGCCGACACCACTGGGCCCCACAAAGAGAAAGACACCAATCGGGGCGTGTGGATTTCCCAGGCCGGACTTTGATGCCCGGATGCCGCGGGAAACAGTTTCCAGGGCGGAAGGTTGGCCCTTGATCCGTTTTTCGAGCTCCTTATCCAGATTTAAGATTGACTGGGCCTCATCCTTGACCATCTTGCCCACCGGTATACCGGTCCAGTCCGCGACAACCTTAGCCACGACCTCAGGATTGACCTCCATGTGGATTAAGGGGTCTTTGCCTTGAATTTCTTGTAATCTAACGAGGGCGGCGTCTAATTCCTGGCGAAGGGCATCCATATCTTCCGCAACCGCCGTAGGGGTTGGCTTCTCTGTTGACGGTTTCTTCTCTTTCGCCGCGGCCTCAGTCTCTTCAACAGCAGCCGCCTGGCCCTGGCAAGCCTCAATCCTTTCCCGAACGGCCAGCACTTTTTCAACCGCTTCCTTCTCCCGCTGCCAGCGCGCTTCGAGATCAGCGAACTCATCCCGCGATTTGGCAATCTGCTGCTCTAATTCCTCGATCTGAGACGTCTCTACCAATACGCCGACAGCCATATCCCTGCGAAGGGCTTCAAGCTCCCGCTCCAGGGTTTCAATCCTGATGCCTATGTCCTCGAGCACGTCCGGCTTGGTGGTAAGGGCGACCTTCACCCGGGCCGCGCACGTATCGAGCAGGTCAACGGCCTTATCCGGCAGCAGCCGCCCGGAAATGTACCGGCTGGACAACCGGGAAGCCGCTACGACCGCTGCGTCATGGATGTGTACCTTGTGAGATGATTCATATTTATCGCGCAGCCCACGAAGCATGACAATAGCGCCATCTTCCGAAGGCTCATCAATCTTTACTACCTGAAAGCGCCGGGCAAGCGCAGCGTCCTTCTCAAAATATTTTTTGTATTCGGACCAGGTGGTGGCGGCAATAGTTCGCAGTTCCCCGCGGGCCAGGGCCGGCTTGAGCAGGTTGGCCGCATCGCCCCCGCCGGCCGCGCCTCCGGCCCCGATCAGGGTATGGGCCTCGTCAATGAACATAATGATCGGGGTGGGAGATCCCTTTACCTCAGAAATAACAGACTTCAGCCTGTTTTCAAATTCACCTTTTACCCCGGCCCCGGCCTGGAGAAGGCCCATATCAAGGCCCAGTATCTCGACACCACTCAGAACAGAGGGGACATTTCCTTCCACAATGCGCAGGGCCAAGCCTTCCACTACGGCTGTTTTCCCAACACCAGCTTCACCCACGACAATAGGATTGTTCTTTCGCCGCCGGGCCAGGATGTCAACCATCTGCCGAATGGCCTGGTCACGGCCGAAGACAGGGTCGATCTCACCTTCCCGGGCCCGTCCGGTAAAATCTATGGTGTACCGGCCCAGGGCCGTGTCAGCCCGCGGCCCCCGTTTTTCGCCAGGTGCGGCGGCTTCTTCTTTAACCGCACGGGCTGGGCCTTCGGAGGAACCAGCCACAATATCAAGCAGTCTTCGCCGGAGTTCCTCGTGGTGAATCTTTTCCAGATTATCCAGATAAGTCCCGGCCGTGTACCGGCCAGGATTGGCAATTAAAGTAGTTAGCAATACCCCGGAACGAATCTCATTTAGTCCCAGGTCGATGGAAGCCAGCAGCCATCCCTCCTGGAACCATTCCATCAGTAGCGGAGAAAAGACCGGTTTACCGGCATTCCCGGCCCGGAGTTCTTCTATGGCCCTTTGCAGTCCCCGTTGAAGCCGGGTAGGTTCCAGTTCAAAGTGCCGCAAGATATGCTGCAGGTCAGCCGCGGGCTCCTCCAGCATCTTCAATAACATGTGCTCGATGGTCACCTCGTAGTGAGTGCGTGAGACACACAGCCCGGCCGCGGCTTCCAGCGACCGGGTACAGAAGCCGTTAAGCCGCCGTAGTAAAGATTTGATGTCTACATTAACCATGGTTCTGTCCTCCTTCCGAAAGTTCCTTCAGCTTCTTTTCAACTGTCCTTATTTCCTGCGCTGCCGTAAAACCTCGTTAAATTCCTCCAGGCTCTTCACCCTGATGCTTTGACGATGAAGTGTTCTAAGAAGGGAAGTGTCCTCTATCTCATTTATAACCTTCAAGATGCCATCAATTGGCCCAAACCGGTCTTCCAGAACATCCTGGATAGTCTTTTGGAAAGTTCCTACCGCCCCTCTTTCCATGCCTCTTTCCATACCTCTTTCCATACCTCTTTCCATACCTCTTTCCATACCTCTTTCCATTGCTTTTTTTTCTGCCTCTG
The DNA here is from genome assembly GCA_030019105.1 of bacterium. Taxonomy (GTDB): domain Bacteria; phylum UBA9089; class JASEGY01; order JASEGY01; family JASEGY01; genus JASEGY01. Next base: position 4,710 of record JASEGY010000025.1, read on the forward strand.
AAATCCAATCCTGGAAAATTGTTGCTTCTCTCATCAATTCCACCTCCTCTTTAAAAAATTTAAGCAAGAATTCCTTGCTGAAATATCTTGCCGCCACCATGGTTGCCACGGCCAGCATTTCGGCCTT
>JASEGY010000025.1:5194-18104 GCA_030019105.1 bacterium
TTATCCTCTACCACTATCCGATGGACATAATCCACCCTCTTTTGAGGAATATTCACCTCTACCTGTCTAAGGCTTTCCAAGGTCTCAAACTCTTTACCACCAAAGATAATTTCAGCAAACGTCTCTGGATAGTGGTAAGCCAGAATCTTTACACTTTTATCGATTTCTCCCATTATCCCTCCCTTTTAGTCATTCAATGAAATATCACCGGGGCATCATCCTTAAGTCGCTTAGAAGCCAGCCAACTTGTCCAACCAAGCCGGGTGGCCGGTTTTAAGGACGAAAGGCAAGGCAGGGGTACCTCTTCAGCCTTAAGAATTAACTTAACGTCGAAATCTAATTTGTCTATCAAATAAAATTGAGTGAGCTTGCGAAGAGTCAGCATATCTTCTCCCTCAGGTAAAAATCTGAGGAAGGCCGCCCATCCTATCGGCCCAACACAGATACGGAACTTGCCGTTACGATCGAATACCCGCCGGCCAAGGGTTAGATTAACCTTCATCTGGCAATTCTTTTGACCAAGGGCATTCCGGTCTTGCTCCCTGATCCTCATCCATCGACTTACACATTGCTCAATACGGACCGGCAGCTCGCCAAAATAGCCAGCTAAGATAGTTTGAAGGCCTATCGCGGACCGCGGGTGCTGCGTCAGCAGTCCGGCATAGTTCAGGAGCCGGATTGCCGGGAGGCCGGCTTCACCGGCTAAACCCTCCACACTTAATCCAACAAGGGAAAACATCCGCCTGGAGAATTCATCCCTTCCTTCAGGCCCGAATTGAATATGATAACGGTATTTTGACCAGCAACGGTAAAAGAGCGATAATAACCGGTGATGAAAGATATCCAGAAAATCCCGGACACAAGTGTCATCTAAGTCCTTCCAGAGGATATCTTCGGTGTAAAAACTCGGTAGAGGAGAAACCGTTCCATACAGTCCCAGAAAGGTGGTGGTTATCCTGAACCGGGGGGGATGATCATTCCCGGGGTCAATTTTCTCTACCGCGGCTATATCTGAGAAAGGAAAGCTAAGTGAGGCCACCGGACGAAATCGGACCGCTTCTGCGTCCGCCGGGCCTTGATAACCTACCCTGGCCGCTCTGCGGGCAGAAACCTGGTTTCTAAGGCAATAGCGCTCTAAGAGCTGCACTGCCTGGAAAAAAGAAAAAGAGTGCGCCTTTTCAAGCAAAGTGCGAATTAGAGGAGGATCTGCTGTCCAAGCCTGGGTGGCCATTGATAAATCTCTCCATACTTAACACCCTTTACCGTTAATTGAGTAAAGGCGTTAAGAGTAGCGTAAAGGGCTAAAAATTCATTCAAAACGTGGCTGAAGAGATACATTGCCCCTTCATTGGTAAAGTTGTCTTCCTGCAATCCAATGTTTACGGTGATTCCACGGATCGGCGCCCCGTGAAATAAGCGATCATCGGAGGATATTTGCACATCGTGGATTCCTTCCAGGAGAAGCTGATTGGCCCGGGCTGCCTGACGGTCGTAGACGGCTCGGAAATTGTACAGTTCTAAAATGCCGCGCAACGATTCCACACTATTCAGAGAAAGATAATTAAGCGATAAATGTGAGATCAGCCGCCAGTGAAGATTCCCGGTTAACGGGGGCGGGATGGAAGGAGTTAACCGGGTGATGTTCCTGAATTTCGCAAATTCAGGCGAATTGCTCGTAGGGGCATTGATATCGCCTACCCGAAGTTGGGTAGGCAGTCGTCGATTAGTACACATCAGATCAAGCGAGATTGTCTCGGTTTCGGGCACAACATTTGAGCCGCCCACGGTGACAAAAGAGATGTAACTGTCAGTGCCGTCACCAACTACGGCCGGCCGCAAGCGGGTCTGGTAATAGGCCTCCTGATCATTAGAGGGATTTAAGGTGTGGGCAAAAGAAAAGAAGGGCTTGTATCCTCGTCTTTCGGCCGTCCCCTGTTTCCATCCGAAAACATCCTCCACCGAATATATCTCGTAATGCTGAATATCAGGCCCTGACGGCCGAATCCTGTATTCCACTTTATTGTGTTCCACCCGAAGGGGATCGGCCTGATGCGGGAAAAGATTCGCCACCGGCGTGCAATTCAGAAGGATGTTTTCTTTCCCTACCCGTAATGATCCGTCAAAGGTCCGAGAGAACTCAAAGATGATCTCAAAGGTGTCCGCTGCCTCCAATTCGGCTGCCCGGGTTATCCGGCTGAGATCAAAGAACAAGAATCTGGACGGCAAAGTAAAATACTCTTGCAGCAGACGAAATCCAGGGAATGAATTTTGAGGATAAGAGAGCAGCGGCTCTTTTTCACTAAAACCAACCGGTTGGAGAGCAGAGAGCGGCAGATTAATCTGCCGGCCGGCTTGATTATCGTGGCTGGATTGAAGCGTGATTTTTCTGACATAGTGAGACAGCCATAAATAAAGGGGGTACGTAACTGTTGGATCGCCATGCAGATGGAGCCTGAGTTGGTCCAGTTGCATCTCGGCTAATTGAATATTATTAGAGGCCTGGAATCGCAGGCGCAGGCGTGAGGGGGTCGCTGTGCTTAACTCTGCTTCCGCCAGAGAAAGCGGGTACATATCCACATCAAAGCAGGTGCGAAAGCGGCATCGGGTGCCTTCTACCGGCACTGATTCCATCTCTGTCCCCCGTGTAATGCGCTGTCGTTGGCGAATAGCGCCCGGCTTGGGCTCGAATTCGAGTATGGTCATTGAAGGAACAGGCCGCAAATAATGGGGCCAGAGCAATCCCATCATGGTATGGGTAAGTTCCGGCAGCTCATCATCCAGCTTTTGTCGAATACGCCCGGTCAGAAAGGCAAAGCCTTCTAAAAGCCGCTCCACATCCGGATCACTGCCGCGATCAGCAAAGAAATGGGCCGCCTCCGGATGGGCCTTCGAAAACTCCTGCCCCATTTCACGTAAAAAAGATAATTCGTCTTGATAGTATTTATTAAACATTTAGGTATGCTCCAATTTGGACTGCTCACTTTGAGGAGATAGCACGTACTACTCAGCCGTACAAAAATAGGAACACAGATTTCACAGATTTTTCGTATCCTCTTCAAATTTAATGGGTATCTGTTGTAAGTTGTAGGTTGTAGGTTCGCTGGTGTGACGGTTAACTTACAACCTACAACTTACAACTTACAACCTATAGTATTTAAGAAAAAGATTTTGGGGTTCGTTATCCTTTGGACTTTAGGCTTTAGCCTTTCATAACTAATGAAATCCTAAAGGATTAACTCCGAAAGCTACATAGTCTATCTTGAATTCACCTACCCCAAAATATTTATCTTAAGAGCTATACAACCAGATACACCAATAGATTTGAAGAGGATACGTTTTTTACGTTTTTTTAACTACGTCCCCCCCTTCTTCGCCTCATTCAACTCAATTCCCAGTTGTCTGAAGGCCTCTTCTATCTTATCTTCATAATCCTGTTCGGAGATTGTCCCATCCCTGGCAATGAGTTCTATCTTTAAGGTTTCAAATTTGCTTTGCAGCAGATTTATCACTCCCATAATGCTGGCTACTTTGCCTTTAGGCACTTGGAAGTGCAGTTGCACCTTGTCTCTGCTCTTTACTTGAAGGCCAGGCGTATCTTTTTTTTTCGCCAATTTCGAGTGGAATTTCAGGCTTTGGCTCTGGATATAATAGTTGGACCTCAGGTCTTTCTTCTTTTTTCCTTTGTTCCTGGCACAGTGCTTCGCTAATTATAACTTCATTTCCAGAGAAGGCAACAGATGCCTGTTCTTTGAAATAACGACAGATTGGTTTGTCGTCTTCCACCTCACCCAGTCCGAAAAGCCCATTACGCACGCCTTCAGTAATTCCCTCTTCTAAAACTGATTTACTTCTCGGTCTTGTCTCCCCGGGTGTCTTGAGGGATGACTGATAGAGCTGCTCTGTGAAGACATATTTTTTTTCAGATAGGTATTTCTCTCTGAGGACTAACGGAGCAATTTTTTCCAGAATCTGCCCATCGGAGCGTAATTTTTCATATACTTCTTGATCAAGCCCTTTCTCCTCACCATAGGTGGGGATTCCTAAATCAGCATCCTTAAGACCTTTCTTGTCAGGGATGGCCATCATTCGATAGAGTCTGCGGATGGACTCTTTCATGCCATCTTTTGCCTTCTTTAATTCTTTTTTGATTTCTTTTTTCTGGTCATCAGAAAGGTTGAGGCCTTTATCCTGCTCAATATACTCATAGGCGATTTTACGCTTTATAGTGTTGGTAAAACCTGATCTTTCAGACTCCAGAGGATAAAGGAAAAAGAGGGTATTACGGCAAACCCGTGGTGTTTGCCCCTTAGTCATCAGGATACTTTCCATTATCTCTTTGTTTCCTCTCGCAAGGATTGCAAGTTTTAGCTCTTCGGAGTCCGGTATATTCCCTGCATTTTCCTCCCAAATAAAGACCTTCAATCTTCCACCCTTGATGTTATTTCTTAAAAGCTCCCGTTCCATCTCAACAAGCTCGTTTTCCTTGACATTTTCCATATTGGTCAAGAGGATTCGGTTTAAATTAGGCTGATTGCTAAAGAAGTATTTCTCGCCTATATTTTGCAGGTAAAAGAGTTTGCCCTTTAACTGCTCAGTAACCTCTGCCACCACACTGGCCGGATTCTGGGTGGTGGTGGCAGACCGCTTGATCTCGCCCGAGGTTGTGCCACGCTCCTGACCACCAGAGAAGGAGTAGAGAAATATGGTGGTGGCTGTTCGACTGCCCAGACCCAATCCCTGATAGGCACGACCCAGCGACATATCTACCTTTTTAGAACCTGCTTCCACATCGGTAACATCGGCCGCAATAACACTGTTGAACTCAGCTCCAATATACTTTAAAAGTTCCTGCCGGATCTCCTGATTAGCCAGGTCAAAATCTGCCAGACTGATATAAGGTTTATCCGTTCCTTTTAAGGAATGTATCACCAGTAAAAGGAGTCTGAGTACACCCCGGGTTCTCTGGAAGGTGGGAAAGCTTCCCCAGCGGTGATAGAGGACATCCAGCACCTCAGGCATAAAAGGATACGAGTCAAGGAATCTATCCCTGTATTCGCTCGGGAGCAGGCCTGGCGGCAGCACCCCTTCTTTCTCTGCATATTCCACAAATCCTGTCACAACCTTTTTGGCGTTATTCTCATCAAGGTCACCAAAGAGCCTCCGCCTTATGATCCTGGTAATCTCATTTTCCTGTACCGGGGTGTATATCTTCTCAACCCTGCCGGCCACCTTTTGCAATTGCTGGTAAAGGGTTTCCGCCTTTTCATCGTAATGCTCAATGATGCTTGATGGCAAGGTCACCATCAGGCAGACCTTTTCTAAGGAGCTTACTGTCTCGGTAAGCTCTTGCATAGAGCCAGTCTTCAAGATATGGGGATATCTCTACTAACCTTTTTGCCTCGTCATCTTTTCTTTTCAGTAATCTGATTGCTTTGGTAAACTTGCTCTGGATATTGTATTCCTTCATCTTTGGGTGTCGGCCGGCCTTAGGGTCTTCGTCAATGATACCAATAACCGCCTTCTGTTCCTGCTCCACTCTCCCCAAAACTCTTGACCTCCCGAATTCATGCCTTACCTGATTTCCGGAAAATCGGGACGGTTCATTTTCATCGTTTTTCCTGTGATTTCTTCCGGGCAACTTGTAGTCGCAGAGCTTGCTCTGCTAATCCTACTCAAGCAAAGCAAGCTTTGCTACTACAAACAGTTATCCACATACCCGCAAGCTTCACACTAAAGTGAACCATTCCGGAAAATCCTATTCTGTGGACCAGGGCTTTATCCCTGTAGCACTCAACGATAATCATTCTTTCTCCTCTTCGATAAAGGAGTCCAGATTAGCGAATGGATCATAATCCATTAACTCTGATACCTCTTCATTGGTGAGGCATTTGACCTTTGTCTGATAATCCCTGAAATAGGTGATGAATACATTCACGGACTCTTTTGGTGTCTTCTCAAGAATTGAAAGCAAGAGATATGGATTGTGTGTCGCTATAAAATACTGATTGGTCTCGTCAAATCCGATTTTTTCACCGAGAATCTTTGTGTAATAAGGAAAGGCATGGACCTCCGGTTCTTCAAAGATTAGGGTGGAATCTTTGTTGGATTCCATCGCAATCTCATAGAATATCATCCTTTGCAATGTATCCGACAATAAAATATACGGATAGTCGAAAATCACATCATCTACTTGCTTCTGAAATTCAAAGACTCTTTCCATGGGCTTCAATACAGGTCTAAAACCGTAATCCTTAAAGAACCTGACTACTATTTCTCTGAGTCCCTTACGCCCCATTACCACTGAAAACATGTTAGCACCGTGGGGCGGCCTAAGGGAAGAAGCATTTTTATCTGGGAATTCGGTCAGCCGCACAAATCTGTAGAATTTTATAAATGAAAACTCAGAAGCAAGGGGGGAGGGGCCACTTTCCTGATACTTTCCAGAGTAATCCAATACATCAACATTTCCTCCTCCTCTTTCAAAGCGGAAACTGTCATCTGCAAATTTTATCTCCATGCCTACTTTGATATTACCCTTAATCTCCATCTTAATTCCAACTGGGTAGTCAAACAACCCATCATAAAAAAGATTCTGCGTACCTTGAAATCTAATATATTCTTTAAGTTCTGTATTCCTATATCCACACCAGCTCAACAGACCAAGGGCCTCGAGTATATTCGACTTGCCCGTATTCGGCTCACCTATGAACAGGTTTATTCTTCTACAATCAATCTCCAGATCCTTTACCGATTTAAAATTCTTTACTGACAGTTTCTTAATCATTCGAATAACCTCCCTTGCATCGGTTCTTTTCTTATCTCCTCTCTTAGCCGCTCTCTACCGGCTAAGAATCCGTCTAAGAGTTTCTTCTCCTTGTTCTCGATGGGCAGGGTCTCGGATACTGCCTGGGCAACACGGTAGAAGGCCTCACCCTTACCGTAACCTGATTCCTGAAGCAAGGTTACCATTTCGTTGCGCTTACTCTTTTCCCAGAGCAGGAGAACGCTGTGCAGAACATCAATCAATTCCCCACTCTTTACTTCCCACTTCTCACTTCCCACTTCCCACTTCCTTTCCTGTGGCCCCAAAAACCTGATGAATTCCTTTTCCTTTTTGATAAATCCTCCTCGGCTCCATTCTTTCGCCAGGTCAATACTGCAACTCTGAGCCAGTTTGCGGGCCTCGTCAAACTGCACCTTTGCCTCGCCGTAGTTCCAGCGGTAGAGGACATAGAAACGGGTCAGATCAGATATCTCACCGGCAAAGCCGTTATGCAATATCTGGCGGACAGCGTAATCAGTGGCAATCTTTCGCACATCCTCCAGCATCCGGTTGGCACGGACGATATGGCCCTCATAGTCCATCACCTTCTCGTATTTGCCAAAGACCTCAATGGCCGAGCCAATGGCGGCGACGAAGAAGTCTGCTCCACCAATTCCCTCCTCCCAGAGCCGCTGGAGTTTTTGGTTAAGATGCCTCTTTAGCTCCTCTTTTACCTCGCTGTAAAATCCGGTGGGCTGACGGCTCATCTTGCGGGCAACGATGTAGATGGAAGAGGCAAGGGCGGCGGATTCTTTTGCCCTGAGCCGTGCCTGCATCTCGGTGTGCAATGGCCAGGCTCCAGTCATGATAAGACCTGAGTCAAGCAGAGAGTTGATGAGTGTCTCCCATCCTTCGGTGGATTTGTGGGCATAGACGATGACCGCAATGCCATCTGGTTTTAGAACACGGTGTATCTCCTGGAAGGATTGTTTGAGCATATCTTCAAAGAATGTCTTGCCTTCGTCAAATCCTCCTGGTCCGTTGGAGTAGGCCACGATCTCGTTCTTCTTCGGCGTGAGTGGCGTGGAAAAAAGCTCAGGATACAGATCCCCCACGGTTCTTTTCAGCCAGACATAGAAGAAATCCGAGAGATAGGAATAAGGCACATTGTCGTAATAAGGCGGGTCGGTGAAGACAGCATCAAAGTAGTTGTCCTCGTAGGGTAGAGATGTGGCGGAGGATTGGGTGATGGTGGCAGGAGAAGATAAAGTGGTTATTACCCCTGTCATAGGTTTAGTAATTTGATTAAACATGCTTTTGAATGTTCCCTGAGAGACTGGGGATAGCAAGTTGAGCTCCAAATAATCCCAAGTCATTCCTCATGCTTGTTTAGTAAAAACATGTCCTGCATTTTCAACATGATTTAACCACGCAGCAATATTGGATAAGAAATCTGAATTTCTACTTACGATTAACCCCAAATAACTCACCACCGCCTTTGCATACTCCTCTTTATAATCCTCTTTGAGCATTCCCTGATATGCCTGCCGCACCTTCTCGCAAAAGGTAATCAAGGCCAGCTTCTGGCGAGAGTTAAACAGGTCGCCCCAGGTGTTCATGTTGTATCGTTGAATTCTAAAACCAAGAGTTCCAGCAGGTGGCAATGCTTCATCCGGCACCGGATCCATTCCCCATTCCTGCATTAACTGCTCCCGTTTCTCCGAAAGATACTCCTCTGCCTCTCTGAATATCTGCATATCCTCATCAGTAGCAATCCTGTATCTCTTACCGCTTGTGCCAGGCTTATGCAATACCACAGCCACCATCCTCTGCCCAGACTTTCCTTCCTGAAATAGTCTTCTCGTAGTGTTGGCATCCACCACTGAGCCGCAAACCGGGCAAGTGACCACCGCTTTTGAAATAGTGCCATTGGTCGGGTCAAACCCCTCTGGCATCTTCTCATATCCATCCCCAACGACCTTAAACTCTACCTCTCCAGCTTCAACATAGGGGTAAATGGCCACCTTCTTTCTGTCTTTTTTAGCCAGCCAGAACTGGCGCATCAAGGGAATCTTAGCCCCGCAAAAAGGATTCTGGCAGGGAATCGTCCTGGCCCAGATATAGCCAACCGGAATACTTCCATCATCTTCTGCTGGATAAAATTCCCCAATCTCTCTTTTTGCTTCCTCTAAAACCCAGTTGCCCCATTTCTTCACATCCTCAAGCAGGGGATTTACAGTCATTTCTGCCTTTGTCCAGTCATCTGACTTAACCTTCTTTGGCTGTCCATATTTCTGGGGATACTCAAGGGTACATTTCTGGATCAAGACCGCCACCGGGTTCAAATCATTGGAATAGGTCTCACATCCCAGGCGCAGGGCCTCTAAGGGAATGGCCCCACCCCCGCCGAATGGGTCAAGCACCTTTGGCGGCTTCCCACCATTTGCCTTGAGAATTTCCTCTCTTGCCTGCTCTATCATTCTCTGATTTAAGGAATTCTCCCACTTCGAGAAGTCAATGATAAACTGCCGCTGTCTGTTCCACTCCTCGATGTCATCCGATGCAGGAATCAGGGCGGCATAGTTGGTTGCCCGGGATGAAGCCAGGGGCCTTCTCGCCCACCAGATATGCAGGGTAGAGATATGCCCGTGGCGAATATTCTTCTCCCTGGCAGACTCAATGCTTACCTCTTTGACCGGAAATGTCTCTTCTATAAAACGGTTATTGCTCAACACTCGACAGTTAAAAGTTCTCCATAAGCCATTGGTACTGTTGACTTTTGCAGAGCTGCTCGTCGTTAAAGGTAAGTGGCCTATTTTAAATGGGTTAGCCTCGAAGACACACGAGAACTTTTAGCTCTCGAGCTCAACAGGTCTATCTCCTTTTAGCTCATCCATTATCTTTTCAATCTTGGGTTTTATTTCAGGCAGACTTTTCTTTACAACATCCCATACAATTTCATAATCAACTGGCCAGCAGTAAGTTCTCCATAAGTGCTTGATTTCTCGACACTTAAGTTTTTAGCAATTCAGCTATAAGCGCATAGAGAAAACGCTTTAGTTTCAGCAACTTACAGAGTGTCCATCCTGGGAAAAGCTGAGAACTTACTACTGTCCAGATAATCAATACCAAAGTAAAAATGAGCGATTTTATCTCTCATTCTTGCCATATATTTCCATGGAATCTCCTTATACTTCTCTCTTATTGACTTCGGAATATTTTTTGTAGCTTCCCCTATTGTCTGTATTTGCCAAACAACAGCACTTTTAGTCTTCTCGTCTGAAAGGAAATCATTGAAATCCATCCCTGCGACAAATTTATCTATATCCACCAGTGCTTTTAGTATGTCTTGGATAAAGAATTTATATTCTCTGGTCATATTAACACCACCTCATTTGAAATAATCTCTTTAAGTTCAGCCCTTATCGCGCCTTTTCTTACCAGATCAATCTTTTTCCTTAAAAGCTTTCTCAAGTAATCTTCCAGATCAATTAGCAAAAATATATTGGGAAGTTCATTAAACTCAACAAGAATGTCCACATCACTCCTCTTTTTTTGCTCACCCCGAACATATGAGCCAAACACCCCTAACTCTTTTACTCTATATTTTTTCTGTAACTCAGCTTTATGTTCTTGCAATACCCCTGTAATTTCATTTAATCTCTTATCCCCTGAATCATTCATCTATTTTACCCCCTTTTCCACTATTTCTTTAAAAGGCACAACATACCTTACTACCTCAACCTTCTCTTCCGTCTCCAAATTCTCGGCTGGATTCCGGATGATGTAGAGTTGCGGTTTTTGGGCTGCATTCATCACCGCATACAGGTAATAGTCATCCTTAAACCTTTGTGCCTTAAACCACTCATTCTGGGTAAGGCTCACCGCACCTGTTTCTGCCCTTGTCTTAACCTCAATGTATCGAACATTGCCGTTCTCATCCCTGGAACGGATATCAAACCCTAAGTTTTCGGTGGAGACATCCTCGGGTTCTCTCCCCTTTTTACGCTCATAAGCCATAGCCATTTTCAGACCGATAGCCTCGATTTGGGCATCACTCTTCATCGCCTTATCAATCTTAGTTGCCGGCTTAACCCTGATGATACCGACAAAGCGGGGCGTGCTCATGGTAAGGCTTTTTTCCTTTTGTATCTGCTTTTTTAGTTCAGTAAGTGCCCTTTCATACCCTTCTTTTCTCTCCTCCTTGTTTCTGATGACCAGGTCAACATTTTCACTCCTTTCTTTTCGGTCATAAAGCGTAATCAGGTCGCCATCCAGCCTTACAATGAGGTGTTCCAGCGACTTGAGGCCATACTTCTCTTTGATTCCTGCCTGGCGGCTGCGTTCTGCTAAAAGCTCTTCCCTGTATCCTTTGAGTTTTGGAATAACGCTGTTGGATACCAGTTTTTTGAGGGCTTCTACATCAACAGCATCGCTTGCTGTATTGTCTCCTTCGGCCAGGTCCCAGATAATAGCCGGAGATACTGATTTTATCTGGTTTTCATCTGTATAGAACCCAAAAAGTCTTTTCCCGGCTACAGAGCCTGTGCCGTCTCTGATTTCTCCCTCATAAAAGAGAATATATCCGTGAAGATTTCCGTCCGGGTCAGTAAAGGTGGCACCATTGAGAAGTGAATCTGAAAGGTTATTTTCAATCCAGACCATTATAGCCTCAAAGAGGGGGTGTCCAAAGGAGATAAACTCAGCATCAGGATTTTTGAAGGCGACCTCCTTGTCAAAGGTTGCCTTAGGGTATTTTTTCAGCAATTCCCCAAAGCATCTCTTAAATGTATCCTGTTCTGCGACCTTTCGTATCTCAAAGGGAATAGAATCTATAGCCAGAAATCCGTCTTTACGTCCCTTTAGTCTTCCACCGATTTTAATGAGTGCCTTTTTGAAAAAGCCTTCTGCATATTCAGGGATGAGACGGTATTCACGAGCTTGCTGTTGCATCTCTTTTATTCGGGTATAATCAATGTAGCGGGTGGCAAGGCTTTCACCCAAATTTTCCTTGACTTTATCAATATAGTCCTTATCTACCTTGATATCTATCTCTCTTAGAATCTCATCCATACTTCTGGCACGGGTGACCGCATCCATTAAAAGTTGGGAGAGATTTATGTTGTATAACACCTCGCTCACTACATCAAAGACCTTGTCGCTTCCAAGTGCCTGGCTGATTTCGTCTAATTTATCAAACAACCTTTTCAGCACCTCACCCTCACGGGTATCCTCTGCCACAAGGTTAAAGACATAAACCTCCTTCTGTTGTCCATAGCGGTGAATCCTGCCCATCCTTTGCTCAAGCCGATTTGGATTCCAGGGGATGTCGTAATTGACCATCAGATGACAAAACTGGAGATTGATACCCTCCCCAGCCGCCTCTGTTGCCACCAGAATCTGAGTTTCATTCTTGAATATTCCTTCTGCCTTTATTCTATCCTCCAATCGCATTCCGCCGTGGATTGTATTTGTTGAGTAGCTCCAATCCATCATCTTTCTCTCCAGATATTCTAAGGTATCTCTTGACTCGGTAAAGATGAGAATCTTCTTGTCCTTTTGGTCCGGATATTTTTGGGTTAAATATTCCAGGGATTCTTTGAGTTGTTTTAGCTTTATCTCTTCCTCGGCCTGAATAATATTTTTAGCACGGTCAATAAGACCATCAATAGTCTTAATCTCCTTCTCTAATTCCTCTCTGGAAGGGGTGGTGGCACCAACGATATGCACATATTCCCCAGCCTCCTCGATAAGTTTGATCTCAATCGGCTCCGGCCAGTTAGGTCCTCTAATGATGCTTCCTTGTTTGATATTTTTCATTTTCGATAGCTCCTGTCTAAAAATGCTTATAGTCTTACATTATGTGCATTTGTTTCCATGTGCCAATCAATGATATAATCTGTCTCTCAGCTAATGGTAATAAGAAAAACCGTTTTTTACATAAGATATTAAATTTATTTAACATTACGTCTCGATTTCTTTCAGTTGTAATAGCATCTAATAAACTAAGTATTAAATAGTTACGCTGGGAAGGCAAAATTGGCTGTCTCCATAATTCATATAAAAAGTAGGCCTTGTCCATCGTTTGGGCCATTGGATCAATTTTGTAGTGGTCGAGCTTGATCGACAGGACGGCAGAGCAAGCTC
>JASEGY010000260.1:0-4612 GCA_030019105.1 bacterium
AAGTTATTGAGAAGGTACAAAATCGCAGATTATGCCCGCGTTGAGTATAGCACAGGCGTCTCGCCTGTGGCCATATTCACAGCCGGGACGGCTGTGCTACTTTTACCAGTTTTGGGATAGGCTCTAATTACCAAACTGCAGCTGCGAAAAATCGGCCAGGCTCATAAAAAGGCCGGTAATTTCAGAAAGAAGAGCCAGCCGGTTCTTACGCAGGGCCTCATCTTCACACATCACCATGATGTGGTCAAAGAAATCATCTACCGGAGCCCTCAATTCGGATAGAGAAGAAAAGGCCTCCCGGTATTCCCTGCGGTCTCTGGCTGCCTTCACTTTATCTCTTATCTTGATGAATTCTCGATAGAGAGTCCTTTCTATCTCTTCTGCCAGTCTTTCCTCTTTAACCTCTTCCTCTATTCGGGGGCCGAGCCGGCCTGGCGGGGCGCTCTTAAGGATATTCCTGGCCCTTTTAAAACAGACAGAGAGGGGTTCAAAATCGGCTGAGGAGGAGCGAATTTCGTTCAGGGCATTTGCCCGATCCAGGGTATCTAAGGGATCATTGAAGGGGAGTGCCAGGATAGCTTCGATTTCATCCTGAGCTATCCCTCTCTCAATTAGCAGTGGCCTCATTCGCTGAGCCAGAAAGCTTAGCACCTGGCCGGCAAGTTCTCCGGCGGGCCGAGCCGGCCTGGCGGGCCGAGCCGGCCTGGCGGCATCTTTTTTCAATAATATTACTGCTTCCTCAATAAGAGGAGCCAAAGCAAGTGATATATTTCTCTCAATCAAGGTCCTAACGATCCCCAGTCCGTGACGCCGGAGTCCGTAAGGATCAACCGAGCCGGTAGGAATAAGGCCCAGGCTGAAGCATCCGGTAATGATGTCTGCTTTGTCAGCTAAGGCCACGATCACACCGAGGATAGCGGCTGGAGGTGTATCTGCGGCAAACCGGGGCTGGTAATGCTCTTTGATGGCGGTGGCTACTGACTCTTCTTCCCCCTGGAGCAAGGCATAATGATAGCCCATAATCCCTTGCAAGGTAGGGAATTCCCCGACCATCCTGGTTAAGAGATCGGCCTTGGCCAGATAGGCTGCCCGCCTGGCTAAGGGGATCAAATCAGGATCTATCCGGCCGGCGACTGAAGCTGCCAGAGCAATCATCCGTTCGGTTTTATCGTAAAGGCTGCCCAATTCTTCCTGATAGATGACCATCCTTTCTTCCTCTATTAATTGGGCCAGGGGCTTGCGCTGATCCTCAGTAAAGAAGAAGTCGGCATCAGCCAGTCTGGCCGATAGAACCCGTTCATTTCCTTTACGGACATGGTCTTGTGACTGAGGATTGCTGTTAGCTACTACTAAGAAAAAGGGGAGTAAATTCTCATCTTTAGTTACCGCAAAATATCTCTGGTGTTCCCGCATAGTAGCAATCAGGACCTCACGGGGGATTCTCAGGTATTCATCCTTAAACCAGCCCGGAATAACCGTTGGATATTCGACCAGACAGGTGACGATATCAAGCAGTTCCTCATCTTTAAGCACTTCGCCTCCCTGAACTCCGGCTGCTTCTTCCAGACCGGCCGCAATCAGGAGTCGTCGTTCGTAAGGGTCAGCCAGGACATGGCCTTCCTTTAGTCGCTCCAAATAATCTGAAGGTCTGTCTAATCGGATTGGCCCGGAACTCAAAAACCGATGGCCAAAGCTGATTCGACCGCTCTTTATCCCATCAAGGTTGAAGTCAACTACTTCCTCACCCAATAGGGCCAGAATCCACTGGATAGGCCGGGTAAAACGAAGACTACCCTCCCCCCAACGCATAGATTTGGGAAAAGAGAGGTTGGTGATAAAAGCAGGTAGAAGCTCTGAAAGAACTACCTGTGTTTCTTTTCCTTTAGACACCTTGACCGCAGAAAGGTACTCACCCTTCGATGTCTTTACCACCCGAAGCTCCTCCACCGGAACTCCCTGTTTCTGAGCAAACCCAAGGGCAGCCCGGGTGAATTCACCTTGCTCATTAAGCCCTGCCCTGGCTGGAGGGCCGGTAATTTCTATTTCATCATCTCGCTGCCTCCCGGCCAGGGATTCAACATAAAGGGTCAACCGCCGTGGAGTGGCATAAGTCTTAATCGCCCCAAAATCGAGCCTTGCCCCGGTAAGCAGATTGGCTCCCTTTTCCTCCATTTGTTTCAAGGCCGGTTCAATATACCCGGCCGGTATCTCTTCAGTACCGATTTCTAACAAAAAATCTGAGCTGTTCATAGATATTCCTCACTTTCGAAATTTGGTAACTACTCACCGCATTTGTCCATAGAAGCCTTCCACGTATCCTCTTCAAAAGTTATGGTAGAACCCGTTCAGGTTGTCAGGTTCAGGGGTTCAGAGGTTCAGAGGTTCAAGGTTCAAGGTTCAAGGTTAGAGAGCGCGTAAGGTGACCAACCCTGGAACCGTGAACCCTGAACTTTGAACCCTTTGGCTCTTACACTTAGATTTGAAGAAGATACGGCAGCCCTCAAAATTCTACAAATTCTTTCGGATAATGGCTCATATCAAGCCTTTCTTTTTCAAGATTCAACTCAATACCCCATTCTTGCATGGCCAATGCGCCAAACAGAACTTCAATCCTTTTACCTTCCTCATCAAAGCCAATCCTATCAATCACCCTGGCATTAATCCGCACAGGTAAGCCTTCTACACGACAGATTAATCTGCAATCCTTTGTTATTTCATGCCTCTTGCCACCTAATCTTACTGGTTCTATCTCTTCCAGGTCAAAGGTCTGTAATCCCGAAGCGACATCTTCTGCCACATAAGTATTTCTTGATCCCGTATCAAATAAGGTCCAAATATCATTACCACTGACTTGAATATCCTTTCTTACTCGTCCCATAATACTTTACCTCCTTTGTCATTTCGGAAGGCTCTCGGATAAATTGAGCCTTCTTGTCACAGGGGATGTGAAGGAAAGGGGAAGGAAAGTGGGCAGTTTACACAACATCTTTAATATTGGACATCTTCACCCAGTGGGCCACGTGGACGGCCAGGGCAGACTTGCCCACACCGCCCATTCCGCCAATGGCCGAGATGACGACATTCCCATCACCCCTGTTCAGCAGACGACACAATTCGTCCACCTCTTGCCCGCGGCCGGTGAAGTCTGCCAGGTCAGCGGGAAGTTGGTAAAGCCGGGGAGGAAAGATGGCCGCCTGTGCCTGCTGAATGGTGGCTGCATCCGCGCCTCTGAAAGATAGGAGCACGTTGTTGTCACCGGTGATGACACTTACCCCGGTGGCATCCCCACCGATGGCCACGGCCCGCTCGCCTGTGGCCAGGGTGATCTGCCCGCTTTGGATGGCCTGACGCAGCGCCTGGAGGTCGGCTTCGTTGGAAGCACCCGCTGCCAGACGCTCGAAGGCCGATTTGAGATCATTGAGTTCAACCATTGATTATTTCCCCATTACATTGCCGTCCCCGGTGATGACAATTACACCGGTGACATCCCCACCAAAGGCCACCGCTCGCTCGCCTGAGGCAATAACACCGGCCCGTTGTCCTTCCTCCACCAGCCGGGCTATTTCTCGCGCCAGGGCCTCATCCTCAGCCAGCAATTTCTTCAGTTGCAGGCGCAGGGCAGCCCGGGCATCTGCATTTGCCGGGGCCTTTGTCGCTTCCTGAACAGCCTCTTGCGCGGCCGGCTTTGCTTCAACCTTTGGACGCAGTTTATCCCACAGGGCTTTAGCCGTGTCCCAGGCCTTTCCCTCTAATTTCTCGCTCGCCTCCTCAGCCGCTTTTTCGCCCGCCTTGAGCAGATAGGGCCAAAAGGGGCTCAGAAAGCCCGTAACCGATTGAACCAATTGGGCCGGATCCATATTTCACACCTCCTGCCAACTATAGCTCTTATGATAAATATTTTGGGGTAAGCGAATTCAAGATAGACTATGTAGCTTTCGGAGTTAATCCTTTAGGATTTCATTACTTATGAAAGGCTAAAGCCTGAACTCCAAAGGATATCCAACCCCAAAATCTTTTTCTTAACCACTATATCGAAGGAATTTGCCCCTCTTTCCACAAGAGCCGAGAGCCTTCAAATAATATCATAAAGCGGAACAAAAGTCAAGGGGCGAGATTAGGGTCTGAATATTCGATAAAGCAGAGTCGAATTCTACACTACCCTATAAAACTGCCCATGAGATGGCGTAGAATGGATAAGAAAGCCTGTGCTTTCATCCCATGAAGGTGGGGATGCATCATTTTTGAGAGTAGTAGAGAGTTGTCTGAAGACGAAAAAATGAAAGGGGTTACAAAGATAGAAGTTGGCAGAACTCGAAAAATAAACGGGGAGTCATGGCACTATTCCCCGATCAGAGTCGAGGACAAGTTTTGGATGGACAGATCTTTTTTTGGGGGGGTAATATCAGTTTCAGGTAAAGCGTAGTGCAAGAATAAAACAGATGCGAAAGACGGCGATGTTCATCGTTTCGGCCATTTTGGCAGGTTGGGTTGAGGAACGAAACCCAACAATCCACGGTGGTGTTGGGTTTCGCTACGCTCAACCCAACCTATACTCAGCACGGTCATAAATAGTGATTTTGAATAGGTTGTAAGTTGTAGGTTGTAGATTGTA
>JASEGY010000260.1:4714-5509 GCA_030019105.1 bacterium
GAAAGTTAATGATAATTTTTAGCCGCAAGCTTTCACAGTAAGGTGAACCATCCCGTAATTGGTGATTGGTGATTGGTGATTGGTAATCTGGTAGACTTGGTAAGCACCAGATACCAGATACCAGATACCAGACACCAGACACCAGGCACCAGCTACCAGTCAACTAAATACAGCTCAAGTTCTCCCCTCCCGACTCTTTTGACTGTCCAACTAAATCCTCAATGCTGGTTGCTTCAAATCTCTTAGCCACATCTATCCCCACCTCGTTCCAAAAGGCACGAATCGTGGCATCCACTGGCTGGGCGGTTTTTATGTCGATGCTCGGACAAATACAAAACGAAGGCTCTATTGCCTCAACAATTTTCAGTATAGTTACTTCTGAGGGAGAGACTTTAAAGTGATACCCTCCACTAACCCCGCCTCTGATACTTTCAAGCAGCCCGGCATGTTTCAATTTATTAAGAAGCTGGGCCACAAATGAAAAAGAGATATTTTGCCGGCGGGCTATATCATTACCGGTAATGGTTGCTCCTTCTCCTTGCATGGCAATATCTGTCATAATAGCAATGGCATAATGCACTTTAGCCGGAATTTTCATAGTAAGAATCTCACCTCACAGACAGCAGATATAAAAGCTTTCCCTATGTATTGAAAATATATATATGTAAATTACCTATATATGTATAACATATACTCCAGCCCCTGTCAAGAACTTTTTTCAGCTTTTTGAAAAAAGTTCTTGGAGACCGTTTTGAAATTGGGACTTCTATGATTTATGCTTGATTTTACTGGGCT
>JASEGY010000261.1 GCA_030019105.1 bacterium
ACACAGATTGCCCCAAGTTATTGAGAAGGTACAAAATCGCAGATTATGCCCGCCTTGAGTATAAGATCAATTGTTCAATCAGTATTAGCGATGAAGATGGAGATAAGATTTCTGAATTCGGCCGTTCTCTCCAATGCTATCTCTTTTGCTTATGATTACGATATAACTGTTTATGATGCCAGCTACATCTCCTTAGCTCAAAATATCGGATATTCCCTTATAACCGCTGATGACAAACTTTACAAGAAGGTTAAAGAAATCGAATTTGTGCATTCATTAGCTCAAATTTGATCTTTTATTCCCTTCTGCGCCTTCTCTGCATTAATCTTTACCTCCGGATGAATAAAGGAGGCCAGGTTGTGAATCGCCTCGGCAAACCGCACCGGCGTATGAAAAGAGTGGCCGTCTATTGTGTATATCCGATTATTTTTCACGGCCTTAACCTCGCTGAATCCCGGCCGGGTTTTAATCTCCTCCACCCTTGCCTCTTGCTGTTCTTCCTGCCAGTAAGAGATAATAATCACATCTGGGTTCCTGCTGATGACATATTCGGGTGAAAGCTCCATATATTGCCTGTCAAATTCACCGGCTAAATTAATTCCACCCGCCAGCTCAATCAGCTCATTAATAGCCGCCCGGTTCCCATAGGTGCCATTTCCTGAACCCCACCAGTAGTAAACCAACGGCCGGCTCTTTGCCTGAGAACTAATTTGGCCGGCCAGATCATCGATCTCGGACTTTATCTGCCCGGCCAGGTTTTCGGCCTCCTTTTCTTTACCCAGCAATACCCCTAACCGCTTTATCTGCTCCAATCCAAAGGCCACATCTTCGACCGTAGTAAAGGCCGCATAAGGCAGCCCCCTCTTTTCAAATACCTCGGTGTATTTGCCCGGGCTATCCGATGAACCATAAGGGATAATGAGATCAGGATTAAGCGAGACAATCTTTTCGATATTGGGATTGCTGAACTTCCCTACTCCCGGCTTTTCAAGCAGGGACGGATACCGGCGGACAGTCTCAGGATATGAGCGGGCAATACTGTCCTGCACGGCCACGATCCTTTCTCCTGCCCCCAGCTCAAATATGGCATCTACCGGACTGCTACTGATAACCACAATTCGTTCAGGCGACTTGGGCAGGACTATCTTTCGGCCAAGATCATCGCAGCCAATGATCTGGCCTTTAGGAATAGCTTGCTCTCTTGCACAGCCGGTTAAAATAACCACGAAGGCAAGAAGAATTGTGAGTTGTAGATTGCGGACTGCGGATTTAGAGAATAAACTCGACGACCCGCAAGGCCAAGCCGGCCTGGCGGGCCGAGCCGGCCTGGCGAGCCGAGCCGGCCTGGCGGGCCGAGCCGGCCTGGCAGCGGGTGCCCCGAACTCGAAACTCGAAACTCTCATCCTAATATTCATACCTTGCCTCCACCGTAAATGTACGGCCAGGCGCTTTGTAATACTGGTAGTATTCCTTGTCAAAGAGATTATCTACCGCCAAAGATAGCCTCAGGTTGTCCTTGAGAGTATATCCCATCTTAACATCTACTGTATTCACCGGATCCATCGCACCGTACACCCCCTCTTCCTTGTCAGAGTTATCTGAATTACCGTAGACCTTTTCCACCCAATGCCAGATGCAAGATGCGGTCAGGGCCTCTTTGTGAAAAGCAAGCCCTAAATTACACATCTTCTCCGGGACCCTTTCAAAATTCTTTCCCACACTATTCGGATCAGCCGGGTTCGAGGTGTATTCGGTATCCTGGCAGGTGTAGTTTCCAAAGGCATCCAAGCAGGGGGCAAGATTTGCCTTAGCCTCAAGCTCAAACCCGGAAATCTTACCTTCACCGGCATTCTCTTTCCGCTTGAGCGTTGAAGTAATCACCTGATTATAGATAAGGCCTTCTATCTCACTTTGAAAATATGTGCCGGAAAGCCGTATCTTTTCACCTAAGCGCTGGTCAAGACCTATTTCCCAGGATTGGCTGGTTTCCGGATCAAGATCAGGATTGCTTTCATACACCGTGCTCCCGTATGACCAGGTTCTGTATAACTCACCAGCAGTTGGAGGCCTGAATGCCTTGCCCCAGGAGGCTCGAATCCCATCCAGCCTGTATATTCCTTGCTCAAATTCCGGCTTGTAAAGAAGCCCCACTTTAGGAGAAAAGGCGCTCTTTTCCTTATCCTCGTATTCAGTCAAAGGAGTGTCACCGGCGTCATCAAAACACGAGCCATCGTAGTTCTTCCAGGCATCATATCTGCTACCCAGGAAGAGGGTTAAGTTCTCGACCGGTTCTACTTCAGCCTGGGCATAGACGGCGCTTGCTCTTGCCTTCCCCTTTGCTTCATAATATGGGTCAGTGGTCTTCCTGGAGTCCTCATCCTTCCAGTCAGTGAGTTTCCACTCTTTGGCCTCCACCTTATCTGTGCGATAGTTCAGGCCAATAGTTAGAAGATCATTCTCACGGAAAGGGATATCTGACTGGGCTTCGAGTTGAAAGGCATTATTGGGCGATGTCTCATTAAGTTTACCCGGTCCTCCCTGGGCTGTAGCACCGCTCTCCTGGCCGACCCAGAAACTCTGGCGGTCATTAAGAGTCCACTTCCCTTTCAGACCAACTGCTCCCACTAAGCTCTCATAACTGAAGTGATAGATATTATTGTCGGTTTTCCCCCAGCTTGACAAGAAATCATAAGGCTTGATGCTAATATACTTACCATTCCCCAGATCGACCTTGCCGTCATCAACCGGCTTGCCGGCTGCATCCTTAAGGTAACTCTGCGGATCACGATAGCCGTATTCACGCCTTCCGCCAGTATAAGATAGGGACAGATTAGAGGTGGGATTTATGGAGTAGGTGAACTTACCGCTGTACTGGTCCTGATCCCAATAATTTTTGCCGGCATCCCCGATTAAATATCTTTCATTGCCTTTGGAGTCCTTTGTCTCTTCCCAGCCTGTTACCGGAATATCTCCGTCGCCGGTTTTAGCCGATTTGACGGTCAGATTTGTCCTCTCCCCTTCACTTGACTTCTTCTCAAAATTGAGCAGGAAGGCGAGATTACCAATCTTATTTCCATAACCCAGGGAATGGTGATAAGTATTGTAAGCAGAAGCCGAGCTCTTAATTGAAAAGCCCTCTTTCTTAGGAGTCTTAGTGATGATATTTATCACCCCGGCCATGGCATATCCGCCATAGAGACTCGAGGCCGGCCCCTTGACTACCTCTATCTTTTCCACATTCTCCAGGGGTATGGCCGACCACTCAACACCACCATTATATGCATCATTTAAGGGCTGACCATCAAGAAGCACCAGGGTTCTTTGGTTCCCGGTAAATCCCCGCAGGGTAACATTATTGGTGGTGTCCGCAAATTTTCCCCGTTTAAGATACGCCCCTGCTTCATATTTGAGCGCTTCATCCACAAAGGTGGCCATTATCTTCTCCACCTCATCCTTTGTAACCACTGAAGCGCTAACCGGCACATCCTCAATCTTCTTTTCTCCCCTGGTGGCCGTGACTACTACCTCTTCTAATTCAACCGCCTCTTTCCCCATACAAAGTGAAGTGAATGCAGCCAAAATGGCAAATATTGCTAATAGTTTCTTAAACATCCTACCTTACCTCCTTTTTGTCTTACCTTTCATAGTCTTACCTGACTCCTGATACCTGAAGCTTACGTTAAATAATCACCTTAGCACTTTTTTCTTGACATCCCTCCCTTCTTATTGTATATTAACTGTACGTTTATCATGCAATTTTAAAGGAGAAGTACCATGAAAATTGAGATTGACAATCTCAGCTCAGTTTCTAAATTCAGAAATGAAACCGCTTCAATTCTCTCCGCGATAAAGGAAACGCACAGTCCTGTTATCTTAACCCAACGAGGACACCCCTCCTTTGTGCTGGAAGAAATTGATACTTATCGCCAGAAGACCGAAAGGCTCGAAGTGCTTGAGGATATATTTGCCTCCCTTCAAGAAATAGAAAAGGGTGAAACCATTCCCAACGATGAAGTAATGGCCGATTTAGAGAAAAGGCTTCAAGAATATCAATGAGAATAGATTGGTCACTCACGGCTAAAAAGCGATTGGTGGAAATATTTGACTATATCGCTCAAGATAATGTTCAGGCTGCGGCGAGATTTACCAAACAGCTTAAAGAACAGACTAAAAAGCTTTCTCGTTTTCCAAAAATAGGAAGAGTTGTGCCAGAGATCAATATACCCAATATTCGTGAGATTATTTTTGGTAACTACCGCATTATTTACCAAATACAGAAGAAAAGTATTTACATTCTTACCATTCGACATGGGGCTCAACAGCTTTTTCCCGACAATTTCTTATGAACCTTCTGCATCGTTGTCTCTCAGTCAGCCATATATTCAGGAGTCAGGATATCATCGATTTTTTTATTCTTCTTGGCGTGGTTTGTGAAAAATTCACTCCTCTATCAATCTATAGACGATAGGGATGGTTATCTTCAATCTTTCCCCTAAGCCTTCAGGCAGCTTTGAAAATGGGGACGCCCGCTTGATGGTGGCTAAGGCCGCCTCATCAAGCATCTTGTAACCGGATGATTCTACTATTCTTATATCACCTCCTTTTCCTTCCTGGCTAATAGTAAACTCAACCTTTACTATCCCCTCAAGCCCCCTTTGTCTTGCCCATTTGGGATAATACTTTGCCTGCTCGATCTCCCTCCTGACTAAAATCAGGAAGTCCTCCCTTGCCTTCTTGCGCTCATCTGTTTCTGTAAACTGATGAGGGCGCGAAGCCACCTTTACCGGAGGGATGCTTACAACATCCTGAGCACGGGTTACAACCTTTCTTACTTCTTTAACCTGAGGGAAAACATCCTTAACCTCAGGCAAAGGGGTTGTCGCCTTCAATCCCGGCTCCGGTCCCGGTCCCGACTCCGGCTCTGGTGGCGGAGGCTCTGGTTCCGGTTCCAGATCAGGTTCCGGCTCAGGCGGCAGAAGCTCCGGCTCTATTGGTGAAGGTTCTTCCTCTTCAATCACCACTTCTTCTACAGGATGTGGCAGCTCAATCTCAATAGAGACCATCTCAATTACCATCTCCTGCTCAGTCTCAGGAGGGCTGAGACTGAAAGAAGAAAGCAAGCCTGTATGCACAATAAGAGAAAGGATAAAGGTGCCGGTTGTAATTCTATCTTTTGTCATTTGACCCCTAATCCCTGACCACTGCCCCCTGTTTATAAAGAGTAGCAATGGAGAGCCTCCTTACCCCACAGCCCCTGGCTGCATCCATTACCCCGGTGATTATCTTCAGCCACGCATTCTCATCGGATTTGATCTCGACAAGCTTTTCCGGATCCTGGAGGATTATATCTCCCAGAATCTTACTCAACTCCTGAAGGGAGACCTCCTTGTCATTTATGTAGATTCGCTCATCATGGTCAACGAAGATGTTGACCTTCTCTTCATCTATCATCAAGGGTAAGAGCCAAAGGGTTCAAAGTTCAGGGTTCACGGTTCCAGGGTTGGTCA
>JASEGY010000262.1 GCA_030019105.1 bacterium
AACCTGAGTAGGCAACTAACCGTGAACCTCGAACCTTTGAACCTGATAACCTGAGCAGTTACCCTACTTCCTAACTTCCTACTTCCTACTTCCTACTTCCTACTTCCTACTTCCTACTTACTTGGGGACTATCCCCAGTAATTTCCCAACCAGGTCTAATACTTTAGGGTTAGTGACAAGGATCAGGGCTCCAAGGATAACTACATAGAGACGGATTTGCCATTTGAAGTCGAGCAGTTCTTTTTCAAGGTTGGTAATTTTCTGATCGAGTTTGGCAATATCTTCCTTAGTAGCGACTCCTTTAGCAATTTCTTCCTGGACCAAAGATACTGTTCTGTCTTCGATAAAATGAATGAGGTATTTAGACTCATCCTGGCCCAGCTTGGGTTTTAACAGTTCGTAAATATCTACTGCCGTAGCTGATAGCATCTTTTTTTCTCCTTCAGCAGGATTTTACTTCTGCTTTAATTTTATCATATTTATGGTATCCTGTCAAACAAATAATGATGGTTAGGCAAAAAGCCGATATTTGTGGTACAGAAACCAGGTTTCTTCAAGAAACCTGGTTTCTGCCGGCTACTTTTTGCCGTACCATCATAAATATAATTTGACAGGAAAAGAATTGTGTGGTAAAATAGATGTCAGAGTTTGCAAGAGCCCGTTCATGGCCGGTTAAGGCGATGAAGCGGGCTATTTTTGCATTGAGAGGGGAATGTCTGCTTCTATGAAAAAAATGCGTAAGATTTTGCTTCTGGCCCCCTTTGATATCTTTCCCCCTGCTCATGGGGGAAGCGCTGTAGTTCACAACTATGCTAAGTATTCCTCAAGGCAAAATAAGCTCCGCCTTATTATTACACATCTGCATTCTCAAGGCGGAGATGTGGATATCAAAAACGGAAACATTGAAATTAGCTATTGTCCTCCGTCTTTCTTTGACCGGTTAAGAGTTTTTTCTGTCTTATTCAATCCTTTTTATCTATGGACAGCTTACCGGGCTATGCGCGAATTCAAGGCCGACCTTATTCAATGTGAAATCCTCTGGCCGGCTATTGCCGGGATATTCTTAAAGGCCGGATTTAAACGCCCCCTCGTGCTGGTGGAACACAATGTTGAATACCTTAAATTCAAAGATATGGGGGGCCTGATCCATTTTTTCCTGGGGCGAATAATAAAGATAGTTGAATATCTGGCTTGCCTGAAGGCTGACAGGATCATTGTTTTATCCCAGGTAGATAAGGACCTCTTATGTCAGATGTATCACCTGCCGGAAGATAAACTAAAGGTCATTAGCCCCTGTGTGGATCCGGATGATATTAAGTGCCGGGAGGGGGCGGCAGAAAAAGTAAGGGAAAAATACGGGCTGGCCGCACATACTCCCCTTTTGGTTTTCATGGGTAATCTTAAATACGGACCTAATATTGAAGGAGTAAAATATATTGCCGATATTATCTATCCCCGGGTCCTTAAAAAATATCCCGAGGCGAGATTCATTATTATGGGTCAGGGGGATGATCGCCTCAGGGAATATCAAAGACCAGGCTTGATCTTTACCGGTTATTTGGAAAGATCCGACCTGTTGGCCCATCTGGCTGCCTCTGACATCGTTCTGGTCCCTATTACTACCGGCTCAGGGGTGCGAATCAAGATATTTGAAGCCGCTGCCTGCGGTAAGCCTATTGTCTCAACCCAAAAAGGGGCGGAAGGACTGTCTTTTATCCATGGAGAGGAGATATACATCAGTCAAGGGGTAGATAGTGATTTTATCCAGGGCATTTTTGACTTGATAGAGAATGACGGGCTTCGAAAGACAATGGGCCGGAAAGCCAGAATACGAACGGAATCTGACTACAGTTGGGCAAGAAAGATGCAGGAGTTTGAAGAGGTGTATGAGGAATGTAGCCGTTTACGGCTTGAAATTGGAAATTAGAAATTGGAAATTAGGCTTTCACGCTTTTCCTAATTTCCAATTTCCAATTTCAGCGTTCCGTGAACGGTTACTGAAGAATTGAGGATTGCGGATTGTCCGGAGCACTAAAGTGTTTTCTAATAAAAATCGGGGGCTAAAGATTTTCCTTCTTAGCGGCGTTATACTTCTGGGATGCTTGTATGGCTGGCACTCTCGTCCTGAATGCGAAACATGGTTTCAGGATGGTTTAGCCGATCCGGAACAGTTTGACGGAAAAGAGATAGTGGCCTTTTACAAGGAAGTTAAATTCTTGACCGAAGACGGCTTCCAACTAAAGGATGGGAAAGATGAAATACCGGTAACAGGTCAAATACCGGGAGTTAAAGAAGGCGATTTTATCAGCCTTACCGCCATCTTTCATCGTGAAGGATACCTGGAGCTTAAGCGCTTCCATATCCACTACGGCCGGCAACTTAAACAAGTAGTTTCCCTGGTTCCCTTTTTATTGATCCTGATTTTCTTTTTCAAGCAATACAGATTCGATTGGAAACGGAAGGTCTTTACACAGCGAAATATAGCTCTTAAGATAAATATTTTGGGGTAAGCGAATTCAAGATAGGCTATATAGCTTTCGGAGTTAATCCTTTAGGATTTCATTAGTTATGAAAGGCTAAAGCCTAAACTCCAAAGGATAACCAACCCCAAAATCTTTTTCTTAAACACTATAGTAATTGCTCAATATCTTGTGGAAAGTAGGCGGCCGTTTACGGCTCGAAATTGGAAATTAGAAATTAGAAAGTATGAAGGCCCAATTTCCAATTTCTAATTTCAACAGCACGGCGGATTAGATTGTCAGATGCGAATTGAATTTTAATCCGCAATCTGCAATCCGCAATCCGAAATCCGAAAGATGCCTGATCTGGTAACCCACAGCGGGGTAGCTTACCTTATTTATAAGTTATTTAGCAGGCGAAGATACCTGATTATCTTCCTGGCAGGGACAATCTTGCCTGATGTTATTACCCGGATTCCTTACTTTCTGGTTGAATCCGGATATGATTGGCTGTTTGTTCCCCTCCATACCCCGGTAGGGATGACTTTAGTCTGCCTGTGGTTGAGCTATTTCTTTGAGGAGTGCGAACGCAAACCGGTTTTTGTTAACCTGTGGTTGGGAAGCCTCTTGCATCTTGGGATGGACCTTCTCCAGTATGGAATTATCCCTCAGCATCTTTTGCTTTTCCCCTTTTCTCTAAAGAGGTATGAAATCGCTCTCTTTTCAGCGGAAGCAAGCATGTATATTATCCCGCTCTGGTTAATTCTGATAGTGGGAGTTGAATTGGTTCTCAGATATCGAGGGAGGACTATAAATGCCGGTCGCCACTGATCAAGCTACTGTTTTGGAACATCTCAATGTTGTTGAGAAAGAAATAGAAAATATTCATTCTGCTTTCAAGGCCCAAAATGTATTTATATCAAGTTTAGGGAATGCGCGATTGATTTTGAAACAACCCCTCTTAATCCAGGTAATGCAAGATGAGGGGGGTTATATAGCTCACTATCACGATGTTGAAGCAGTCGGTTTTGGCGATAACGTTTCTGAGGCCTTAAATAACTTAAAGGAAAATATAGTAGAGCTGTATTTTGACCTAAAGGAAGATGCTGACAATCTTGGGCCGCTGCCTCAAAAATGGCTTATTATCCTAAAGGAGCTAATCGCTGAAAAATGAATAGAATCTACCTTAAGCAAGAGGTAGTAGCCGTCCTTGAAAATAAGTTGGCTATAAACTTTCGGGTTACGAAAGAGCTGAATGGATGGTTTGTCTATGAAGGGAAAAAGATCGCAAGAGTAACTATCCCAAAGGGACGAGGAGATTTGCGAAAAGGCACGCAATCTTCAATTATTAATCAACTTAAGTTGACGAATGAGTTATTTTCTCGGTTAATAGAATGCCCATTGGGAGAGGAAGAATATGTGCAGATTCTAAAAGAAAAACAGTTGATCCCCTGGATAAATTAATCAAACGAGGAGGCTAAAAATGAAGGTTTTAGTAACCAATCCACCCTGGCCAGGGCCTGGCTATGGGCTTAGATCAGATGTGCGGTGGCCGCATCGGAGGAAAGATAAGTTTATTGAGTATCCGACTTATCTGGCTTATCTCTGTGCTATTCTTAAAAAGGCCGGCATGGATGTTGTCTTTGTTGATGGAATTATTGAGGAGCTTTCCATTGAGGACTTTGCCCAGCGTGTTTACCGGATAAAGCCGGATATGATGGTTATGGAGTGTTCCACTCCTTCGATTGAATACGACCTGTTAACAACCAAAACAGTCAAACAAAGTTCCTCTGATACCTTTATCCTCCTGGTTGGTTCTCATCCGACTGTCTTTCATGAGGAGATCATGAAAGATAATGGGTCAGTTGATGGTATCTGCCGGGGTGAATTTGACTACACGGTCAGAGATACCGCTCTTGCCCTGGCCAACAAGGAGGATTTGAGCAAAGTCCTTGGGTTAACCTATCGAGAAAATGGTAAGACCAGGATAAACGAAAATAGACCCTTAATTAAAGATTTGGATGAGATTCCTTTTCCTGACCGAAACCTTGTCCATATCCCTAATTATGTCTCGGCCCATTATTCCGGCAAAAATGCTACCTTTATTATTAGTTCGCGGGGCTGTCCTTATGGTTGCATCTTCTGCCTCTGGCCCCGAACCCTTTATGGTCGAAAGACACGATTCAGAAGCCCGGAAAATGTAGTAGAAGAGATTGCTCAACTGAAACATGACTATGGGGTAGAGGAACTCTATTTTGACGATGACTGTGTGGTCCAGGACAGGGAGCGGCTGATTAAAATATGTCAGCTTATGATAAAAAAAGGGTTGACTATGAAATGGTTCTGTCAGGCCAGGGTTACGGTAGACGAAGAGATGTTGAGGTATATGAAGGAGTCCGGCTGTCACACCATCTTTTTTGGAGTCGAGTCTGGTGACCCGGAGATGCTTAAGCGGATGAAAAAGGGGATCACCTTAGATCAAGTAAGGAATGCCTTTAAGCTCGCCAGAAAGTTAGGGATAAAGGCCCAGGCCTTCTTTATGTTTGGACTGCCTGGAGAGACCGATGAATCCCGGCGTAAAACCATTAAGTTTGCTAAGGAAATCAAGCCATATTCAGCTCAATTTGCTACGGCTGTTCCTCATCCGGGAACCGTTTTATACGAGACGTGCATGAAAAAAGGCTGGCTCAAATTTGACTCCTGGGAAAATTTTGATGCCTGTAACTTTCTGATCGAAACCCCGGATTTTAACCGGAAGGTCATTGAACAAGCCAGGGCTAAAGCCTATCGGAGTTTTTACCTGCGGCCAGGCTACATCCTTCGAACAGCCTTGACTATCAATAATTGGCCTGAAGCGAAGCGGGTTATAAATAGTGGGTTAAGTATCCTTAATCGATTGCGCCTCTTTAAGGAGGCAAACTAACCGATTGCGGATTGCGGATTGCGGATTGCGGATTGACAAATGCGGAAGGGGCGATGTTTATCGTTTCGGCCATTTAAAAATAGGAAGTAAGAAATGGGAAATAGGAAGT
>JASEGY010000263.1 GCA_030019105.1 bacterium
ATTTCGGGGCACTTGTGGGTAGAAACCAGGTTTCTTGAAGAAACCTGGTTTCTGTACCACAAATATCGACTTTTTGCCTAACCATCTTACTTGCTTTCCTCATAAAAAGAACTATCCTCAACCTTCCTGATCCGCTCTTCTTCCGGGCGCATCTCCTGTTTTACCCGCGTAATGCCAAACAGTCCTTCCGGCCGGTAACGCATAATGAGGATCATAATCAGGCCGTAAAAGAGAAACCGGGTATCAGCCGGCAAGTCGAACTTGTCCAGCAAGAAGCGCAGTATCTCAGTCAGGGAAATGAGGATAGTCGTGCCAATCATCGCCCCCCGAATACTTCCCAATCCACCTAAGACAATGAGACATAGAATAAGAATAGAATCCCAGAATTGAAATCTTGACCAATGCAGGTTGCGGGCATAAACCGCATAAAATGCCCCAGCCAGTCCGGCCAGAGAGGCAGAGATAGCAAAGGCAATGGTCTTATACCACATTATATTTATGCCGGTGCTTTCCGCGGCGACTTCGTCTTCTCTGATGGCAAACCAGGCCCGGCCTAATCTGGAATTGGCCAACCGATGAACGACAAAGACAGTTAGCCCCAGAAAGAGGATAATAAGATAGTAGTAAGCCCTGGGTGGAACAAGGGCGAAGGTGTAGCTTCCGGCAGCTCCTTCTTTTAAGGCCAGAAGGCTTACCAGGGACTCCTTAAGAATCTCAGGCATCCAGTCTAAATTTAAAGTCGGTGATGGGATGCCAGGGAAACCGCGGGCACCGCCGGTAACCGAGGTCCAGTTTCGGGAAAGCAGCACCACCATCTCAGAGAAACCAAAGGTGACAATGGCAAAATAATCTCCGGTCAATCTAAGGGTTGGCGCTCCCAGCAGGATTCCCCAGATAGCTCCGGAGAGCAGGGCTAAAGGGATAGTCAGCCAGAAACTCCAGCCGCAGGTCGTGACCAGAAAGGCCGTGGTGTAGGCGCCGGTACAAAAGAAGCCTACATATCCTAAGTCCAGCAAACCACAATAGCCAGGGAGAATATTTAATCCCAGGGCCAGGACCATATACATGGCAATCGTGATGAGGACACTCAGGAGGTAGGCGTTAACTGTAAAAGGAATAACCATCAGGATAATGGCGATCAAAATTCCGGCGAGATAAGCATGTCTTTTTAGCATAGCAGTATTATCGTGTCCGTGTTCGTAGTTCGTGTCCGTAAAAAGCTAAAAGAAAGACGAACACGGACAACGAACACGGAGAACGATTTAAGCTCTTTTAACCGTAGTTTTGCCCAGGATCCCTGATGGTCTTAGAATAATAAAAGAGATCATCACCGCATAGGCCACCCCGTTCATCCACCGGGAAAGCCCCAGGGAAACAGCCAGGCTTTCCGCAATTCCCAACACAAAACCACCCAGCATAGCGCCGGGGACATTTCCGATTCCACCTAATACCGCCGCCGCAAAGGCCTTAACCCCAATATAGTAGCCCATGGTTGGTTTTAGATCATGGTTGGCCAGGCCATTTAATATCCCGGCTACTGCCCCCATCGCAGAACCAATCGCAAAGGTATAAATAATCACCCGATTCACGTCAATGCCCATCAAACCGGCCATAACCTTGTCCTGAGCACAGGCCCGCATAGCCTTGCCTATTTTGGTTCGGTGAATAATGAGATGAAGCGCCAGCATCATTAAAAGGGTTACTACCAGAATGATGAATCTGAGCAGGGTAATGTAAGTCTCACCAAAGAGATGTATCCGGTGGCCTTCCAGGATCAACTGAAAGAAACCCATCCGGGCGAGGAGTTGTTCTGAAATAACTGGCGTTTTTAAAAGAGAAGGGATGCATTGGTCAGGATAGCTTTGAGTCCGGGCTGTCCAGATGAGACGGGCAATATTCTGCAGGAAAAGGGACATGCCAATCGCGGTAATGAGGGCGGCCAATCTGGGCGCCTTTCGCAATGGCCGGTAGGCAATGGATTCTATGCTCATCCCCAGACACGCCGTCAAGATAATAGAAACAAGCACGGCTAAGTAAAAGGGGGTGGAAAAGACAAATAAAGGATAAACAGCAATGCTGGTAATAACAGTAATCCCAAGACTTAATGGAATAGATGCCGGAGTAGAAAACCGGTCTTTCAGGAAGGTGTAGGCGGTAATAAGGAAGGTCGTTCCGGCAATGGAGCAGATGGCCAGGGCGATTGGAGGCGGGGTAGGTATAATCAGGGCCAGGACAAAAAAGGCCCCGAACATGTAAATCTCACCATGAGCGAAGTTGATTAACTGGATGATCCCGTAGACCATAGTGTAGCCCACGGCGATCAGGGCATAAGTCCCCCCTTTAGTCAGGCCGATAAGCAAGTAGTCCAAACTCTTTTCGTCCTCCTGAACGCCCTTTGTGGTTTTGCTAAGTGTAATATCTCTTCAGCCACTCTGCCGGGTTTCTTCGTTGATGAAAAACTCCTTTTATGACTATTGTGGCTCCCTCTACCAGAAAATATACTGCGTATGGAAACCGGTGAGGGAATCCCCGCCTCAAATTACCATAAACCTTTGGAAACATATTAGGGCGCTCTTCAATCTGCTGAAAGAGTAGTTCTATTTCCTCAACGAATTCATGGCCGAGATCGCATCGTTTCGACTCATACCATTCATATGCTTCCCGTATATCTTCTTCTGCCTCAGGGCGTACAGTTAGGCTTTTTATCATTATTTGCCTATAATCCGCTGTTTGACTTCGGGCCATGGTGATCCCGCATTTGGATTATCATGATATGCTTTTAGACGTTTATCCAACTCTTCCTTATGCCATTCTGGAACTTCTATGAACTCCGAAATTTCGGCTATTGAATCCCATATATCTTCTACAAGTTGAACTCGATCTCTTAGAGTCATCTCAGCAATATCAGTAACTGTAATTTGTTTCATTTTAGACACCTCTCCGTTTGGTTGCCCGGCTGTACATCCTGGACACTGCCATAGCCGGTTGGCTGTGACACAATTTCTCCTGGTGGGGCACTCGATGCTTGAGGTCTAAGGTAACACTACCGCTGTCTCTCCCTCTGCCGCCGGCTCTGTTTCTGTCTCTATCTCCATAATCTGCTTTGGAGCCGGCACAAATTTGCCCTCTTTGACCATAGCGACGTGGATGGGTTTCTTGCAATCACCGTTGGCATCGAAATAGGTCAGCCCGGTTATGCCATCATAGCCGGTCTCAGGGGTGTTCATAGAAGCGAGATGATCCCTGATCGCCTTTCGATCCTGGCCTGCCTGCTCAATAGCCGAAGCAGCAATGCCGGCGGCATCATAAGTCAGCGCCGCCCAGGCATCGGGCTCCATCTGATATTCTTGTTTAAATCGGACGACAAATTCTCCTGCCTTTTTTCCACCCAATTCAAGAAGGAAAGGACAGGAAA
The DNA here is from genome assembly GCA_030019105.1 of bacterium. GTDB lineage: Bacteria > UBA9089 > JASEGY01 > JASEGY01 > JASEGY01 > JASEGY01. Next base: position 3,416 of record JASEGY010000263.1, read on the forward strand.
GAATAGTGCCTTCCGTGGTCTCTCCACCAATCTTGATATAATCAGAAGACAGGATGCCGTCAGCGCCTAAAAGTTGCGTTGACATGCCCAATTCTCTGGATTGAGCTGCTATCTGGGCGGCTTGAGTATAAAGGCCGGACATAAAGATGGCTTCAGGATTGAGCTGTTTGAACTTGACCAATTGCGGCCTGAAATCAGCCGTATCACGTTCATAAGCTTCTGTGCCGACTATCTCCAGCCCTATTCGCTTAGCTTCATTCACAAAGGCATCCTTTAAGCCAATACCGTAATCATCATTGTCATAGAAGACAGCTACCCGACTGAGACCCAATTTCTCTTTCACATAGTTAGCCATTGATATTCCCTGGAAGGTATCCTCGTAGATATTTCTGAATGTCCAGTCACTATCTTTGGTTACGGTAGGATTAGTTGAAGCCGGTGAAAGTTCCACCAGGCCGGCTTCTTTATAAATAGGCTTCCCCGCCAGGGAGCAGGAAGAGTTAAAGTGTCCAATTACAATAGAAACCTCAGGGTTAGCCACGAATTTTTGAGCTACTGTGGCTGCTTCCTGAGGATTGGCCACATCATCTTCTTCTATTAATTCAATCTTGACTCCATCAATTCCGCCGGCTGCATTCAGTTCTTTAATCTTCAACCTGGCCCCACGTTTGATCATTTCACCAAATTGGGCACAGTCACCGGTCAGGGGAGCAACCAGGCCAATGGTTATTACCGCCTCTTTTTGGGTCACGTCTTCCTTTTGAGGGGCACAACTAAGGGAGAAGAAACAGAAGCTAAGAATTAAAGCCACAATCAAACTCCGGCCCCGAAAGAAAACCGTTTTGTTTTGGAAAGACATTTGGATAAACCTCCTTTAAAATATTTTGGTTGGAAATTGGAAATTGGAAATTGGAAATTAGGGAAAGAGATAAAGTTTGAATGCCCAATTTCTAATTTCCAATTTCAGCATTCTGTGGGTACTCACCCGTTAATACTTTGATTTAGAAAGAAGCACCTAATCAGTGGGAATAGCTACTCCTTTTAATAGCACACGGATGACACGGATTTAACGAATTTATACTGATTTTATCCGTGGTAATCCGTAGTATCCGTGTTATCCGTGTGCTATTAGATTTTCATAATCAAAGTAGTAGCGGAGGAGCACCCATTCTGTGAACACTTACGATTTCCGCCAACGTGTAACTACCAATCTTCTTCAGTCTTACCCGGAGAGGGTGGTTTCATCATCAGTTTTCTCTTGATTTGAGCCTCTCGCTCTTTATCTTTAAATGCCTCTATCAATCGTTGGGCATCTTCTTTGGACATCTTGCCTTCTTTAGCTTCCCGCGCTTCTTCCTCTTTTTCCCCTCCTTTTTTCTCCCTTCTTTCCTCTACCTGTTTTTCCTTTTCTTCCTCCCCTTCTTTCTTCTCCCCTTCTTTGCCTGCATTTGGTTTAGTGTCAGACCAGTCATCTTTCTTCTGGTCCCCCTTTTCCCCTTTTTCCTGCTTATTTTTATTGTTTTGGCATTGCTGTTGTTGCTGCTGCTGTTCGTTTAGTTTTTGTTGGACAAATTGCAGATTGTATTTAGCATCCTGGTCAGAGGGGTCAATATCCAGTGATTTCTTGTAATAAGTGATCGCCTCAGGGAGCCGGCCCAGTTTATAGGCGCAATTGCCCAGATTATAATAAGATTTACCCTGAATAGAAAGGTCTGAAGAGTTAACCGCCCTACTGTATTCCCGGCTGGCCTCCTCATATTTTGAGATTTTGTATAAAGTGTTGCCTGTATTAAAATGAAGCCGGTTATTTTCCGGTTCATCAATCCGGGCATCCTGGTATTTATTCAGGGCTTCGGCATATTTGCCTTTCTCAAAAAGCCGGTTGCCTTCCTCAACCGTACCCCTGACAGAAGCAGAAGTATATGGCGCAAGAAACAAGAAACAAATGACAGGGAATATCTTTTTTACCATTATTAGGACTATTATACTCAACACGGGCATAATCTGCGATTTTGTATCTTCGGGACGGTTCAAAAATCGTCCATTTTCTTGTGAAACCTTGCGTTCTTTCTG
>JASEGY010000264.1 GCA_030019105.1 bacterium
CAGACGAGCTCCTCCGGGGTGACTGTCAGGATCGTAGCTCCAACAGAGGTTTCTTATGGAGACATCTTTGAAGTAGCAATAGAGATTACCCAAGTGACTGACTTGGATATCGTTCTATTGAAATTAGAATTTGATCCTGCGGTTCTCCAGGTGGTCCCTCCTGTAAAGAAAGGAGAATTGACCTCAACGGTGGTGGAACCTGCCCATAACATTCACAATGAAGAGGGATGGCTTAAAGCTATTTTCAATCTGCCTGGACTTACTGGAGTAAGTGGAGAAGGTTCTGTGGCCGTAATAGAATTTGAAGCTATAGGGTTTAATGGAGCAGTAAGTAAACTCGAATTGCCGGAATTTCAGCTGGGGGATATTGGAGCCAAGCCAATTCCTATTGGGGAAATCATTCCAGCCCAGGTGCAGGTAATTGGTGGCCCACCTCAGTCCCCTTACAATCTGAAGGCTACAGCTATATCAGAGACCGGAATTGGACTTACCTGGCAGAACAACCCCGGGGATAAGATCGGTTTTATTATTGAGAAGAGAAAGTTAGGTAAGACCTTCGGTGAACTAACCCGGGTAGCGGCTAATGCGACGACTTATACTGACTTCAATCTTGAATCTGAAACGACTTACTGCTATCAGGTAAAGACATATAATGCCTATGGTGAGTCCAGACCATCAAATGAATCCTGTGCTACCTCCCTGGGATCGTTGGCACCTCCGGATAATCTCTCGGCAGCGGCTGTGTTAAGTAGCCAGATCAGGCTCAATTGGAGGGATAATGCTAATAATGAGACTGGATTTAAGATCGAAAGGAGAAAAGAAGGCAGCAATATCCGGAATCAAATAGGAACTGTTTCGGCTAATGCCACGACCTATTTAGATAGCGGGCTTGAGCCGGAGACCACTTATTATTACCAGATTAGGGCTTATGACCAGAGCAGGGATTCGGGGTATTCCAATGAGGCTTCAGCCACTACTCCTGGGAGTTTCTGGAGTGAAGTTAGCTCGCCGACTTCAACTCGGCTCAATTCAGTGAGCATGGTAAGCCCAACGGATGGATGGGTTGTTGGAGGAACCTGGGCAGGAGAAGGAGCTGCTGTCGGCGTTTTAGAAACTGCTATTCTTCACTATGACGGCAGTTCCTGGGGTGAAGTTAGTTCACCGACTTCAAATGGCCTCTCCTCCGTGAGCATGGTGAGCGCTACAGATGGCTGGGCCGTGGGAGAAAGCGGCACCATCCTCCACTATAATGGTACTTTATGGAGTACGGTTAGCTCGCCGACTTCAAGTTGGCTCTACTCAGTGACTATGGCAAGTGCTACAAATGGCTGGGCCGTGGGAGGTTACGGCACTATCCTTCACTATGACGGTAGTTCTTGGAGCGAGGTTAGCTCGCCGACTTCAAATTATCTTTACTCAGTGAGTATGGCGAACGCTACAGATGGCTGGGCTGTAGGAAGTTATGGCACTATCCTTCATTATAACGGTAGTTCCTGGAGTACGGTTAGCTCGCCGACTTCAACCTGGCTTAATTCAGTAAGCATGGTAAGCGCCATGGATGGCTGGGCTGTGGGATATGAAGGCCCCATCCTCCACTATGACGGCAGTTCTTGGAGTACGGTTACGACTTCAGGATGGGGGTGGCCCCTCTCAGTGACCATGGTAAGCGCCACGGATGGCTGGGCCGTGGGATATGAAGGCACCATCCTCCACTATGACGGCAGTTCCTGGAGTACGGTTAGCTCGCCGACTTCAGATTATCTTATGTCAGTAACAATGGTGAGCGCGACAGATGGCTGGGCTGTGGGAGAGGGTGGCACCATCCTTCGGTTTGTTGGCGAACCAGACACTACCCCTAACATCTCAGTTTCCCTAATCTCTCACGACTTCGGCAGTATAAATGTTGGAAGCCAGTCCGCATCTCAAACATTTACTATCTCAAACACAGGCGATGCAAACCTTGAGATAGGCGCAATTAGCCTTACAGGTGCAGATAGCTCTGAATTCAACATTCAGAGCGACAACTGCGCAGGACAGACATTAGCACCGGCAGACACCTGCACAGTTGATGTGGTATTTTCGCCCATATCAGCAGAATTAAAGACTGCAAACCTCTCTATCCCATCCAATGATCCTGATACACCAACCTTTGAAGTACCTTTGAGTGGGGAAGTGATCACATCTACCGACTCCAGTTCCGTTCTTATAAACGAAGTTGCCTTCAAGGAAACTAACGATTGGATCGAGTTTTATATCAGGGGGACATATCTGGGTGGATTGAGAGTTTACAAAGGAATAACCATGGTCAAGGAATTCCCAGACATTAATGCCAACGCAGGCGACTATGTGCTTTTACACTTCGGTGGCGATTCGGCTAATGACGAGAATGATACCACTGGCAAGGGGGCTAATGGCTATTGGGATATCTACACAGACAATTCAGGGATAACAGGAACGGATGATATAGTCAGACTCCAGAAGCCAGGGACATCTTCAGTTTCATCCACTAACACCCTCGATGCTGTGATCTGGTCAAACAACGACGGCAACTTCACCGGCAGCAAATCAGTAGCCAACGCACTGGTAGAGGCGGGTCACTGGGATGCTGGATTTGATTTTAACGTGGAAGATTCCGGGGCAGTTATTGACAGCGATGATGTAGTATCCGGCTTCTCCATTGGGCGAGATATATCCTCGGCTGACAACAATTCCAGAAATGACTGGTCTATTCTGAACCAAACAGAAGGTGCTGTGAATGATACAGCAAGAAACCTACCTGATCTGGTAGTCAGCTCGCTTACTGTTACATCTTGGGCACCAACTTCTGTCAATCAGAGCTATTCTATAAATTATAGCTACACTATCACAAACATTGGAACGGCACCAGCTAATTTAGATGGTCCGACAGAGGAGAATTACGACAATATCTCGGTTCAAGCCTGCCTGTCGGCGGATACAATTTTCTTTAACGAAGGAGATATTGCAGCAGGAGGAACGATCCTTGGCGTATCCCCATTGGGTGAACTTGCTCCTGGAAATTCGTTCAGTGGATCATTTGGGTGTTCTGTTGCAACGATTGATCCTTCGGTTACACCTTATCTTATCTTGATGGTGGATTGGGGTCAAAGAACTGCCGAATCTGATGAGTCAAATAACACTACAGCAACACTAATTGGGGATACGGATATTAATGATTGTTATCCTGACTTGCCTGATCCAGAATTAATCGTGACTGGATCGGAAGACTACGAAGCAAATGGTTATGCGTGGACTCGGTTTCTATTAGCTGTAGCTAACAGTTCAGAGTTCCCTGATGAACTGTTCGACTCTGCTCCTCATCTTCCACCATGCGGTTTAAATACTAATTCCTCCAGGACCTGGGTAGATATATATGATGATAATGATAATCGTCTGTATGGTTTTTGTGGTTTTCCGTCAGCAGAGAACTTGAATAGCATGTGGTTTGCTATACCGAGAGGTGGAACACCTCCGAACTCGGTGTATATTAAAATGATTGATCGAGAATGCAATATTACTTACACCTCTAACCTTGCGCCTATATCTAATGGGAGTAGCATTGTCACTCTGTTCTCGGATGATTTTAATGATAACAGTATTGATACGGTTAAATGGATCTATGCTACGGGACACAGAGTAGCAGAAGAAAATAATATTATGAAAGTGGAAACAACAGTGACAGACCAACCCGGCGTACTCAATTCTAAATGGATGGAGATCGATCCTAACGGTATCCTTACAGTTACAAGAAGGGTGTTAATACATTATGATACCCCGTATTATTATATGGGCGAAAATGAATTTTTCCTGGGCTATTTTAGAATTCAGCTTGAAGGGGCGTCCGACCTCTTTGGCGTTAATTATTGTAACTATAAATATCAGATGGACAAAGAGGGTTTCTTTCTTATGGGTAATGGTCATGAGAGCGATGCGATCACTGCTGTCTGGGATACATGGTTTGATGAAAAGCTGGCTTATAATCCGAATACAGGGATACTTGAATACTATATCGATGGAGTGAAGAAGGGGGAGTTTAATATAGGGCCACCACCAGAGTTGGCTGTTTACAAGATAAGGCTCTATGTACAAGCCTACGGGTGGTGGACAACGCATTACCAGCATTTTGATAATATCGCTGTTACGCAATCTCAAACAAACCTTCCTGTGGAAATCCTTACTACTTCCCTTCCTAACGGCCAGGTTGGGGTATCCTATTCCCAAACTTTAACTGTCACTGGCGGCGCTCCTCCTGACACCTGGTCTAAAATCTCCGGCAACCTGCCAGACGGATTAAGCCTATCTCCTGACGGCATCATCTCAGGTACCCCAACCACAGAAGGTACATTTATCTTCACTGTCACGGTGCAAGACTCAAGCAATCCAGCGCAAACTGATACACAAGAATTGTCCATTACTATCACCGTAGATGACTCAATCAGGCTAACAAATGAAGCTGGAGATGAACTTCAGCCAGACCAATCTCATGATGGGGAATACATCGTTATGAGATCTAATATGAATGGGATAACAAATAATATCTGGAGAATGGACTCAAGTGGAGAGAATTTTGTAAAGTTAACGGATATGCCCTCCCATCGTTCAGCATGGAATTCTGCGGTTCATCCTGATGGGAAATATGTCTACTACATGGATAATTCCCCAAGTGGCGCAGATTTTCATTGGTTTTGCAGGACTCTGATAGATGACACTGGAGGAAGAGAACAGATTCTTCTGATTCCTGGTGGGGACGGGGGAGGGAGATTGAGTTTTTCTCCGGACGGCTCTCAATTTGCTTACCATCATCATGGTTATGATGAGAAGAGGGTGAGATTTGGACGACATGATATAAAAATTTGCAACAGTGATGGCTCTAATTTAAGAAGTATTTTTAGAAATGACAATATGTCGAGTTGGAATAATGTAGCCTGGTCTTCTGATGGAACCCGTATTTACTTTTCTATGACAAGTGATGATGTAATCTCCTTATATTCGATAGGAATAGATGGCGCAGGACTTACTCGGCTCACAAATATCTCTCTTGGTAATTGTAGTCAACCTGCAGTATCACCTGACGGAAAGAAGATAATTTTCCAGAACAAGAAAGATTCTGAACCTGATTATGAACTTTATATAATCTCTTCAGATGGATCAGGTGTTACAAGACTTACTGACAACGATTTCAACGATGTAGAGCCCACATGGAGTTATGACGGAAGTAGGATTATTTATTCCGCTAATGCTGATGGAGATTATGATCTCTATGCCGTTACTATTGGCGATACCTCTCCACCCACCTTGCAGATTACTAACCTGCTTCCTGAGAATAATGCTCGCTTAGGCTCGAATGATGTCACCTTTACCTGGCAGACCAGCCTGGCAGCTTCATCTGCGGTCTATCTCAAGAAAGAGGGGGATGCCAGTTACAGCAGCTACACGGGTGATGATGGTCTCTTCCATACGGTAACAGTGA
>JASEGY010000265.1 GCA_030019105.1 bacterium
TCGAGCTTGCTCGACATTACGGCAGAGCAAGCTCTGCAACTACAACACCCAATTTAGTCAAGCACTTTTTGCCGAAACGATGACCATCGCCCTTTTATCGGTTAATGCTTGCGAAGTGGGTTTTCCGTACTTCTGTCCAACCATCTGAAGGTTGCCAGAGCAAGATGCTATCAAACATGTATTGGAATAGGTAGACCTTATCGTAAGGACCTTCGGCTAACAGTATCACTTTGTTGGCCTTGATCATCGTTTCGGCCATTTTGTTGAAACCTATCACTCGATCCTGGCCTATCGTCTTTGGCGGTCGAATGTAGCGAATTGGTAAGTGTTTTCTTTAGTCTTAATAGATCAACTTGTTTCTCTTGAAGTTGTATTAATCTTTTAATCTGCTGAGTTGTGTCATACGATAGTTTGATTGACCAGACCGAGAAGCCAACTGTACAAATCGTCAAGATTACAATTATAGCCGTAAATAGCTTATTACGCTTTTCAACTTTATCTATGAACCGAAATGTCTTGATTGTATTTATCACCTGACAACGGTTTGTCTCCCTATGTCGGACCGATTCATTCGGGACATAGTCAGAGCACAAATTTTTGAGATACTTTTTCAAGTCCTCGTCGGAGGCATCAAATATCTCACCTGTTTGAAATACTCTATTTAGCTCATCACTAACATTGTTACGATTTTGCATGACACACCCTTAATTAAAAAAAATACCGAAGTACCAACCAACAGTTAGTAATATAGATGATTTTTTCTTAATATCAAATAAATTCATACACTCCTGGCCTTGTCCAGGCGGTTTTTGACTAATTCGCAGACTGACCAGTAGACCTCATCACGCTCCTCTTGGGTCAGATCAAGGATATCAAACACAATGTCATCCAGGGCATTGCGGTCAGGCAGGGGATTTGGCTTCTGGTCACGGATGGGGTAGTTGGAGTCGATGCCGAGTTCAAATAATCCACCGATCTTCCGATTCTTCTCAGAAATTGAGTTTCCTTTCAACAAGTCTGGATTAATAAGCAGACAGTCAGCAAGTTCATATACTGTCAAGTCCAGTAATCCCTCTCCAAGCCCTGTTCGAGAACCTAATTCCAGAGACAGGGTTGTCAAAATGCTGCAAAGGGATATTAGTAATTCTTCGCTCCTCTCTTTCTTACAATAGACCTCATATAACCGCTTATCCGCATAGACTCCTGAGTTTAAGAATGCCCGATAGATGGCGGATACGCTACTGGGGGAAATAATGTCAGGAATTCTTCTGGTGCCAAGATTCCACCATTGCGGGCGAGTCCTGCAACTTGGCACCTCGTGGAATCCCTTAGATTGCCCCCACTCAATATAGTTCCAAGCCATTGATTGCTTAGAACATCTTTCACCACACAAAAATAGCTTTAGCCTTAGACTCTTAGAGTCTATTTTGAAACTCATACACTCTCTCGGCGACTTTATCACCGGCCGCAAATACTCCTCCTCGATCCGCAAATCCGTAGGCAGGCCCTCGTGCTTGGGAATGAGCCGGTAGCAGCCCTCTTCCTTCTCAAGACCGAAGTGCTTGCTGGGCAGGTAGAAGAACTCATTGCAGCCGGTCTTAATTCCAAAACGAACTTCGGCAATATCTCCCAATCTGACCAGCTTACCTTTGCCCTTCTTTAAGATGGTAAAGAATATATCCGGCGCCCGCAGGTATTTTCCACCCCACTTGTTACCACCATATTTGCCTGCCTGGAATTTGCCTTCCAACAGAGGCAATGATGTCCGCCCCTTGCCCTCTTTTTCCTCGCTCTTTTCAGGACCTTCCCAGCCTTCTTCCAGGAGATTCTCCTGTTTTAACGGAAAGACCCGGTAGGCATCTGTCTTCAGGATAGTATCTGTGCCTTCTATGGCCAGGAGGTTTTTGGTGTTTACCACCTCCTCAAAGGGTCTCTTGAACATTACAAAACGGGCGGTTTCTTCAAGGGCCGACCATGGCGCTTGCCTGGATGGCCCCTCTATCAGGGGTGAACCGAAAAGGGCGATGATGGTGTTGACATCTGCGTGTTCAAAGCTCCTTTTGGCCTGGTTGTCATATATCGCCTTTATCGGGCAGTATTTAAGCAGAAACTCCTGAAGGTCTTTACCATAGCCCACATCGAGCCATGAATTGGAAGTAATGAAACAGAATACGCCTTTATCGTTAAGGAGCGAAAGGCCGTGGAGGTAAAAATAGACATAGTAGTCGCTTTTTTTGTCTATCTTCTTTATGAAGGGGAAATGCGCCTGGATAGAGCTTAAAAGTTTATCCTTGTATTCCCTTTTGTCCTCAAGGGTTACTTCTGCCTTAAGCTTGTTGGGAGGCGCAATCTTTTCCTGCCGCACATAAGGCGGATTGCCGATAACAATATCAAAACCGCCTTTATCACCGAATATCTCTGCAAAGTCAATGTCCCAGATAAACGGCTTTTTTTCTGGTGTCTGAATCTTTCTTTTAGTCTCTTTTAATTTCTCTATTTCTTTCTCTTTATCTTTTATTTGCTGCTCAAAGAGTTCTTTTTGCTTTGGCTCTTTTTTCCTGGGGCCTTCAAACATTTCATACTGGAACTCCCGCTTTTTTCCTTCAATGGCCTGAATCTCTTTGGCAAGTGTTATGAGCTTTTCATCCAGTATCTCGCCAAATATCCTGATCTCCTCTCTGAGGAGGGACCTGTCGCTCTTGAATTTGGCTGTGGGGTCATTGTTGTAGTATTTCTCCTTCTCCGTCTTAAGAGCTGAAAGCTTCCTTTTAAAAGAAGGGGAGAGCTTACTGTCTCTTACATGGAGGCTTGTTCCACCAAGTTCCTGAACCAGGGAATCACCTACCCGAAGTCTTAAGGTAAGGTTGGGAAGTAGGGGATCAAGTTTTCTCTTCTCATAAGGAATATCCTCTTCAATGATGAGCTGGAGCCAGAGCCTGAGTTCAGCCAAGTGGACCACCCAGGGCATGACATCCACCCCATAAAGGGAGTTTCCTATGATCTTCTTCTTCAGCTCGAATTCTGCTATCTCTCTCTTAATATGGCTGTAGGTGAGCCTGTAGAGTTCTGCCAGAACATGGAGCATACCCACCAGAAAGGCGCCGCTTCCACAGGCCGGGTCTACCACGGCCAGGTTGTCAAGCGCCTCTTCAAGACGGTACCAGAGATTATTTCTGGCGATATATTCTTCAACGCCCTTTTTATCCTCATCAAAGAGCAGTTTATAAGCCTGCTCCCTGGGAAGCCCTGTCAGGCGACCGGCAAGATATTCCACAACAGACCTCCGGCACATAAAGTCAACCTCTATGACCGAGGTGTAGAAGATGCCCAGGTCCTGCCTCTCGTATATCTCCTCAGCCACATTGGAGAGGGATTCATAGACATAACCTATCATCTGGGGGTCAACCGCAACTTCGATATCCAGAGGAAGGTCTTCCCGGATGGTAAAGTTATATTTTTCAAAGAAGTTGAAGACCTCCTCAAAGAGGCTGTCACTTATTTGAAAGGGCAGATCGTCCAGGTCGTTTCTTTGAAAAAGCCCGCCGTTAAGGTAAGGGGCTGAGGCAAGGATCGTTTTAATGTCCTGAGGATGGTAGTGGGGGTGGCTGTACCTGTTATTAAACGCCTCAAGAAAGAGAATGCTTAACCAGTTTTCATAGAAGGTGTTATCTTTGGCGATGCCGTTTCTCTTTTCCTCTTTATATCTTTCCCAGTACCATTTGATAAACTTGGGATCATTGTTGAGCCATCTCTTCTTGGAGATAAAGTAAAGGAACATAAGCCTGTTGAGGAACTGCTGGGAAAGCTCATGGGCGTTTTTGACAGGTATCTTCTCCTTCTCAAAGGCGGGTCGGAGCTTGAAAAATGCTTTTTTATAGTCCTCAAAGAACCTGTCGGTAACCTTCTCTAAGCGGAAGGCCTCCTTCCACCTCTTCCAGACTTCTCTCCAGTTCTCTTCATCTCCTGTAAGGGCAATGTTAGAAATGGTAAGCAGGTCTGTGTGATAGGTATCTTCTCTGTCAAAGATGAGTCTTGTGAGTTTGAGCTTGTGTTTGCCCTCCTCTATGCGTTCATACTCCGGAAAGACAAAGGTGTATTCTTTATAGTCTGAGGTAAAGATGACAAGAAGCCTCTGGTATCGTTCGGCAAGGTGTTTGGTGATGTATCTAATGAGAGATGGAGGCAAGGTCTTTGTCTCAATAAGGAATACCGGTAGTTTCCCATCGAAACTCAATACTGTGTAAATCTCTTTTATCTTCTCTTTTTCCTCTTTAGCAAAGTCAAAGTCAGAGATATTCCGTCGATAGGATGGATCAAGGATATTGTCCTTTGGGTAGTAGAGATTGGCAAACAATAGATAAACCCCCTGGGCAGAATCCATTGTTGGAATGAAGTTTTGAATAATTCCCCTTATATCCATAAGCTTATTTGATTGGAACTCCTTCCACAGGCATCACATCATGCCTAAGAGCGTGTCTGAAAAAAGGGCGATGATCAAAGCCGAAAAAAGCCTTTAAGTAAGTAAGTAAGGGTAAGTAAGGGGACGGGTTACATAACCCTTTTTAAAAAAAGAAAAAAAGAAGACGCTTTACCTAACCCTTTTAAAAACATCTGATTGTAAATTAAATAATGGATATCCCTCTTGGTTGCCTCAGAAGGGAATCCACTCCAGCCGGTCAATCCATTCTTCAGCTTCACTGGCTTCCCAGACCAGGTAAAGGTCTTGCGCCAGCCGGCCTATCGGTGTTCCTGAACGGACCCAGAACAATCCCCACAGATGTCCGCCTGCTGTCCAGTGCGTTTCAATATGAGCCGGCATACTCGTTCGGTTGGAAGTAACCAACACTCGCTGTGATAGCTCCAGGTAACGCAGCACATCCGGATCAGGCGTTCCCAATTGTGGTGCGCCTGGCTCTCCTACGCGTACTACATCGATGTCATGATTTAGGCGAAGCAAGGCTGCTTTAAGCCGGGGAGACTCGGTCTCGTCCAGTAGGAAACGCACCTTCATGCAGATGTTACCTCTTTTGCTCGCTGGGCTTTCAGTACACGTAAACGTTGTACAACAGAGGAGGGATTGGCTTCCCATTCCCGGTATCGCTGTTCACGCCAATTTGCCAGACGCGACAGATAGGCATCCATCTCAGCCCGGTTGTGCAGGTAGTATGTGATCGCAGCGTGAATCTGCTCCAGGCTCAAGGTAGGCAGATTGGCAGCGATCTCTTCTGACGTGTACCCTTCCAGATAATAGTAAAGCACATCGTCAATGCCGATGCGATGCCCTTTGATACGAATGTCATCAGGACCGAGAAACTCAAAGTAATCTTCCAGTTGCATAGTATCACCTCATTCTCGCCAAATAGAATTGCTAAACAATGTTAGCACACTTGCAGGATTCTTGCAAGATTTTTTTCAATGACCCGCACGAAAGCTAAAACGAGCAGGGATGAAACATATTTCGGATTTT
>JASEGY010000266.1 GCA_030019105.1 bacterium
CGCGTGACCAGAAACCAGGTTTCTTGAAGAAACCTGGTTTCTATCGCCCTGGTTTCTATCGCCCCGGTTTTGGGATAGGCACTTAATAACTTGCCTCTGCCTTTAATGACTCCTTCAAGGGGAGCGGCTCCAGCTTCAACGGTCCTAATTGGCGCACATGCTCCACCATCTCGTTACAGACCTTCTTTACCTTATCCCCCTCAGAGGCGGATATCCATTCCAGTCTCAACCGCTTATCGTCAATGCCAAAATCCTTCAACACCTGTTTAAGCAGCTTGTAGCGGCGGAGGGCCTTGTAGTTACCTTCCTGGTAGTGGCAGTCGCCGGGATGGCAGCCGCCGATGAGCACACCATCAGCCCCTTCTCTGAAGGCGGCCAGGATGAATTGTGGATCGACCCGGCCCGAGCACATCAGACGAACCACCCTGATGTTGGGGGCATACTTCATCCGTGATATCCCGGCCAGGTCGGCCGCGGTGTAGGTGCACCAATTACAGAAAAAGGCCACTATCTTCGGTTGAAATTCATTTTTAGACATAGCTCAACACCCCCCTGATCTCCTCGTAGATTTGTTTATCCAAAAACAGCTTCTGCCGGGCTGCTCCCGATGGGCAGGTGGCCACACAGGTTCCACAGCCCTTGCAGAGGGCCTCGTTGATCATCGCTCTGGCCTTTTCGTCGTCAAAGCCGATCGCATTGTAGGGACACTGACCACTGCAGGATTTGCACCCGGAACAAAGCTCTTCTTCTATCCAGGCGGTGTTGGGCTCCATTTCCACGTAACCCCTGTCGATGAGGGCCAGGGCCTCGGCCGCGGCTGCGCCGGCCTGAGCCACACTATCAGGGATGTCCTTCGGACCCTGGCATGCCCCGGCTAAGAATACACCGTCGGTAAAGGTGGAGACCGGAGCGAGTTTGGGATGGCGCTCCAGAAACCACCCTTCCGGGCTGCAACTGATGTTGAACCGGCGCCGCACCTCCTTCGCATCGGGCTGAGGCTCCAAACCCACCGAGAGAACCGCCATGTCAACCGGGATTCTTCGAACTACCCCGATCATGGTATCCTCAACCCTGATGACCAGCTTGCCCTCCTCTTCGGGAGTCATGGCCCAGTCGGTGATGGCCGCGACACGTCCCCGGACCGGTCGCATACCCTCTTGGAGAAGCCGCTCGTAAAACTCCTCATAACCCTTGCCCGGCGTCCTCATATCGATATAGAAATTGTAAACATGGGCGCCCGTCCGCTCCTCGATAAGGTGGGCTAATTTAAGGGAGTACATACAACAGACCCTGGAACACCAGACATTGGTCTTCTTGTCCCGCGACCCTACACAGTGGACGATACCAACGGTCTGCGGGACCTGGCCGCTCTTCGTGGTCAGTTCGCCGCTGGTGGGGCCGGCAGAATTGAGCAGCCTTTCGATCTCAAGGCTGGTATAGACCTCAGGGTAGAACCCGTAGCCATACTGGGGCAGACGGTTGGTGGGATCAAAGGCCTTGAAGCCGGTAGCCAGGATAATGGCCCCAACATCCAGCTCAGAGATTTCTTCCTTTTGCTCGAAGTCAATAGCCTTCCGGTCGCAGGCCTCCAGGCAGGTTTGTTTACACTTGCCCTTCTTCAGGTAGAGACAGGTCTCGGGGTCGACAAGAACCACCTGGGGTGTGGCCTGGGGAAAGGGGATGTAGACCGGCTTCCGTTTGCCCAGCCCGAGGTTGTACTCGTCAGGAAATTTGGCTTCCTTGTACACACAGCTTTCGATGCACTCCAGACACCCCACACAGAGGTCTTCCTTGATATACCTTGGGTTCTTCTTCACCTTCACCTTGAAGTTACCCACATAACCATGTACCTCGGCAACCTCGGACAGGGTCATCATCTCGATGTTGGGATGTGATTTGACCATGGACATCTTGGGGGTGAGGATACAAGCGGAGCAGTCCAGGGTGGGAAAGGTCTTGTCGAATTTGGCCATGTGCCCGCCGATGGTAGGCTCCCGCTCTACCAGGTAAACCTTCTTGCCGGCGTCGGCCATGGTCAGGGCGGCCTGGATACCGGCGATACCGCCGCCGACCACGAGCACGTTGGGGTTGACCGGAACCTTCTCCCGGGTCAGGGGTTCGTGAAAAGCTACCCGCCGGACTGCGCCGGCCACCAGCGCCTTAGACTTTGAAGTGGCCTCCCCCTCATCCTCGGTAACCCAGCTAACGTGCTCCCGGATGTTAGCCATCTGGAAAAGGAACTCATTCTGCCCCCCCTCGGCTGTCACCCGCCTGAAGGTGGACTCGTGCATAAGGGGCGAGCAGGAGGCGACCACGATGCGATTAAGATTATGCTCCTTCATATCGGCCCGGATCAACTCCTGACCCGGATCAGAACATAAATATTTATACTCACTGGCTACCACCACATGGGGCAGACCCCTGGCGAATTCCACCACTTCCTTGACATTTACCCTGGAAGCGATGTTGATCCCGCAATGGCAGACATAAACGCCAATTCTTGGAGTTTCAGTCGCAGTCATTTTTTCCTCCCTCCTTTAAAACGTATCTTCTCAATATTTCGGGGGTACTTCCGGGTAGAAACCAGGTTTCTTGAAGAAACCTGGTTTCTGAGGCACTATCTTGCCCCGAGTTATTGAGAAGATACTTTAAAACAGCGTCTCAAGCGGCATGAAGGATTGTTTGAACCCTAACTTTGCCTCGTCTATTCCCAGGGCCTTGCCCATAATTTGAGTGAAATAGGCTACCGGAATCTCGGTCTCTCCCGGTTGATCGCCCTTTTGCTTCAGTTTTTCCTGGAAGCACTCCAGATTGAACTGGCACAGGGAGCAAGCGGTAGTAATGATATCCGCCCCCCGCCTTTTGGCCTCCTTGATGAGGATGCGGCTCAGGCTGAGCGCATCGTCCGAAACGGTCGCGGACAGGCTGCCGCCGCAGCATCTGGTCTTTAACGACCAGTTTACCGGCTCGGCGCCAAGCGCCTTTATTATGTTGTCCATGGTCATTGGCTGGTGCTGGTCATCGAATTCAGCGTATGGCCTGACTATCTGACAACCATAATAACAGGCCACTTTTAGCCCGGCTAATTTGTTTTTGACTCTCTTTTCGATCACTTCCAACCCAATGTCGTTGGCAAACACATCCAGGGGGTGACGGATATTAACCGTACCCTTGTAGGTCAGGTTCCCCGCCTTCAAAGCCCTCTTGACCTGGAGGCCGACCCTGGCCGGGTAATCCTGGATGGAGTGGCAGGTTTTATTAAGGACCAGATAACAGGCCGCGCACGGGGCGACCAACTCCGCCTTTTCTCCCCCCTGCTCTTCAGCGAGAGCTAAGTTGCGGGCGGCTAAGGCAAAGGCCTTCATCTGATCCACGGCCGAGTAGGCCGTAGCCCCACAGCAGTTCCAGTCGTTAACTTCCTCTATCTCCTCTTCCAGGGCATTGAACACGGCCAGCAGCGAGTCCTCGTAAGGCTTGCCGGTGACCTTCAGCGAACAGCCGGGATAGTAAAGATATTTCATCCGTGGACCACCTCCTTAGCGCCCTCTTTGATCAACTCCATCTCGCTTCCGGCCGCATCCAGGATTTTCCTCAGCTCAGCGGGGTCTGCTATCTTTTCCGTCTTGAGGCTCATCCGTTTTTTAGCGAACATCTTCATCCCTATTCCGGCTATCTTCAAGGCATCGCCCACGGCCATGCTCTTCATGTAAAGGTTCATCATGAGCCAGCCCTCGCTGTTGCGGCCGTTTTTTTCCACCAGCTTGAAAAATTCCCCGGTCATCATGGGGCTCATCTTGAACTCCTTCGGCCAGATATTCTCTCTGATCGCCTGCCGCTTGATGGCGTACATGATGTCTGTCAGCTTTATCTCCTTGGGGCACTCGACGGTGCAGGAGTAGCAGGACGAACATAACCAGATGGTATTGCTGCGCACCACCTCGTCCTTAAAGCCGGCTCGCGTCATGGCGATTATCCTTCTGGGCGTATACTCCATGTAAACGCTTAAAGGACAGGTTCCGCTGCAGGTGCCGCACTGGATACAGTCGAAGATCCTTTCGCCGCCGGGAAACGACGCTATTTGATGAGCAAAGTTAAGGTCCAGGTCGGATTCATACTTTATCTGCCGATCAAATCTCTCACTCATAAGCAGCCTCCTTTTTTTATTCGTAAGCGTTCAGGAGTCAGGAGTCAGGAGTCAGGAGTCAGGAGTCAGGAGTCAGGAGTCAGGAGAAGAATGTGATCCCTGATCCCTGATCCCTGATCCCTGATCCCTGACCCCTGATACCTGACGGCTGACACCCGAACGCTTACTTATTCCTTAGCCATGCCGGCCACAATATCGCTTGCGGCTAAAACTCCTACGGCCGCATCCTTTCCCATTACCAAAAGCCGATGATACTTCAATTCAGTCATTATCTTAGCTGCCGCTACTACTGATGCCTCCGGAATGATACTCTCCACATAAGAAGACATTACGTCTTCCGCCGTCAGCTTTTCTATGTCCTCCTCAATATGCTTGATGATATCTGTCTCTGAGATTATCCCCCTTGTTTCCCCTCCTGAAGTAATAACAGCTACGGCGTGAATCTTATTTTCGGATAGAACCTGAGCTACCTTCTTGACAGAGTCCTTTAAACTAACCGTAACGACACCTCTATTCATGATGTCCCTTACCTTTTTTTGTTTGATACCCATCTTTAACCTCCTTTTCATATTCCTGGTGCCTGGTGACTTACCGACCGAGGCACTGCACCAGATTCTCTAAATCCTCTTTAAGGTCGGCCGGTTTTACCCTGATAAGCCAACCTTCTCCACGGGGATATTCATTCGCCAGCAAGCAATCTTTATTTACGGCCTCATTCACTTCGATTGCCTTGCCCGTGACAGGTGACCACAGTTTGTGAATATGCAGGCCGCTTGATGTAATATAGGCACAAACATCTCCTTGCCGGACTTCGTCACCCTCATAAGGGAGGTCTATATTGATTATCTCACCGGCTGTTTTCCGAAACATATCTTCCATTCCTATTCTAACATTGCCGTCCCTTTCTATCCTGGCCCAGGCATGCTCCGGGATGCAGTAGAGGTCGCCTTCCTTCTCAAACACCCCCTCCCCTCTTTCTCCTTCGACCTCTCTTTCCTTGTAAATACGGGTTCTTTTCAGGGCTCTGATAGTCACACTGGTTAGTTCTTCAGGGGTAAAAGGCCTGGGGAGGTAATCAAAGGCGCCTGATTTTATCATCTGAACCGCCGTCTTTATGGTAGGATAACCTGTCATCGTTATCACACTGATTTCGGGCCGCTGTTCTTTAACCATCCGTAAAAGGTCCATATCTTCACCAACCGGCCCCATCATATCCGTGATTATCACCCTATATACTATTACCCCGCAACATTTGCGTTGTCCGCGAGAATGTTACGATTGCG
>JASEGY010000267.1 GCA_030019105.1 bacterium
TGTGTATTCGTGTCAATTTCTGTTAATTCGTGTTAATTCGTGGCTGAGCAGTTACCTTTTATGGAGGTGATAAAGATGGGAGTAACACAGGTAACGGTTGCCGTGATCAATCCTGCGGATCTCAAGCGACGCTGGGAGGGCTTATTTCTGGTAGATACCGGGTCTATTGATTGTATGGTACCCCGGAATCGTCTAAGAGAAGTAGGGATCCAGCCGGAAGGTAAGCGGACATACGAATTGGCTGATGGTACAGAAATTGCTATGGATGTGGCTGTGGCCCGTATAGAATTTATGGGTGATTTTGTAGGCGCGACAGTGATTTTCGGAAAGGATGATATTGAGCCAATTCTTGGAGTAACAGCGCTGGAATCTGTGGGAATTGAGATCGATCCGCAAAGTCAACGCCTGAAACGTCTCCCTGCTGTTCGGCTAAAGGCGCTGCAGACGAGCGATTATCCGGCGATCGAAGTATGTAAGGTTTAAATATGGGTGACAGAATTCTTCAATTACTTTTAGGAACAAGTGGTTTCATCTGGACGATCTTTCTTGCTTCAACTCCTATGGCTAAAGAATTGACTCCGCAATCTGCAGTCTGTAATCCGCAATCTGCAATTTGCAGTTCGCAATCCGCAATCCGAAATCCGCAATCCGAAATCCGAAATCCGAAATCGGAGAAAGATCGGTTTCTTACGGCGAGTATGATCTTGCTGGGGACATCAGGAATACTGCATCTAATGGCTGATAGCTCGTATCAGAGGTATGATGAGGCCAGAGATAAGGTTGCAGCGGAAACAGAAAGAGAGAGAACCGAATTACTGGATACAGCCCGAAATATCTTTATCGGAATGGCGGGCGTGTGTGTGGCTGTTTTTGAATACCGCCACTATACAGCGAAAGGAGATGCCTCCCTGAAACTTGCCCGGATAGACGGCAGGCCTTCTTTAAGATTGGCCTGGATGTGGTGAAAAATTCTTGACATGGTTTACAGATAGATGGTATACTAAGTATCTTCTTTAAAAGTCATGGCAGAACCCGTTCAGGTTGTCAGGTTCAAGGTTCAAGGTTCAAGGTTCAAGGTTCAAGGTTGGTCGCTTCGCGTTTTTCGAACTGTGAACTGTGAACTGTGAACCCTGAACTTTGAACCCTGGAGAGGAGAATCATTTATGGATCCAACATTTTTGAAAGCTGAAGAGATAGGGGTTCGGTTGGAGATTGTCGGTAACCTTCCGATTTGGGAGTCTTCTCCGATTTATAGGCACCAAAAAGAAATTGACCGCATTCGTGCTACCATTGAAAAAGTGTCACCGTCCAGTGAATCTTGCCAATGTGTTCACGCTTCCGATGTATACGTCAGCTTCCAAGATGGCTCGTTGAAACGGCCGGACATTGCTATCTTCTGTCGAGAGCCGGAGGAAGAAGATGAAGCGATTAAACAGGTGCCGGAAGCTGTCATTGAGATTATCAGCAAAGGTTATGAAGCCAAGGACCTTGAAATTGGGCCGCATTTTTACTTATCGCAGGGCGTTAAAGATGTGGTGGTCTTTAACCCATACACCTTATTGGTGCTGCACGTGCGCCGGGACAAGGTAACACGTCAGGTGTCACCAGTCGAAATAGTATTGGAATGCGGTTGTAAATGCGTGGTTTGATGTCTACTCAGGTAGATATACTCAGCACGGTCATAAATAGTGATTTTGAATAGGTTGTAGGTTGTAGAAGTAACTTACAACCTACAACTTACAACAGATACCCATTAAATTTGAAGAGGATACGGAAGGATTCATTATGAAAGCGGTTATTTTAGCCGGCAGACCCGGCCGGGAACTCAGGCCCCTGACTTGTTTTCGTCCCACCTCAATGCTTCCTCTTATTAATCGGCCTTTAGTGGAACATCTTATCCTTGCCCTGAGACGACATGGTATCAAGGAAATCATTTTATCTCTTCTTTATCGGGGAGAGGTGGTGAGGAACTACTTTGGCAGCGGAAAGAACTGGGGTGTTGACATTATTTACGGAGTAGAAGAGGAGCCCCAGGGGATAGTCGGCGAGATAAAGGCCCTCTTGCCGGTGCTTGAAGGAGAACCGTTCTTGCTTCTGGGTGGACACACTATTACCGACATTGACATGAGCCGGCTTATGCAGGTCCATCGAGAGAAGAGTGGATTGGCTACGATAGCCTTGACTAAGATGGTTAATGGTGAAGGGAGACTTTTATGTGGAGAGGGCGGAGTAATAGAGAGATTTTTAGAGCCGCGGGAGGCGGCTGAATCCGCTTTAGGTAATGGGGGTATCTACTGCCTCGACCCCGGGATATTTAAGAAGATTTCCGAGGTGCATGGGGGAGGAGACCTCAGCCGGGATATCTTGCCTTTTCTTCCAAAAGGCAGTCTCTTTGGACATCTGGCGGAAGGTTATCTGCGGTCTATTCATTATTTAGAAGGATATAAATCAGCCCATTGGGATGCCCTGACCGGAAAGGTCAAAATAAATATAGAAGATGGCCGGCTTATGAAGGACGGTGTCTTTTGTGGGAATGGCTGTCATATTGATGAGGGGGCCTGTTTGGAAGGGCCTGTTTATATTGGACAAAATTGCTGGTTAAGAAAGGGGGCCAGGGTTGGGCCTTACTCGGTAATTGGGAGCGCCGTTCACATAAGTTCAGGAGCGGTGGTTGAAAACAGTGTTATTGGCAGTGGTTGTTATTTAGGCGAAGGTGTTAGGGTGCAGCAGGCCTTGATTGGTCAGGGCTGCGAGATTCAGGATTATGTCCAAATAGATGGCGGCACAGCCATTGGAGAGGGAACTAAACTTGGGGTATCTACGGTCATTAAAGAAGGAGTGAGTATTTGGCCGGGGAGGTGGGTTCCCCCCGGGGTCGTAGTGAATAGTTCTCTGGGTTGGGAAGGTAGAACAAGTAGACGGCTATTTGATTGGCACGGAGTGAAGGGAACGGCCGGCATCCAGATTACTCCCGAATTTGCGGCTAAATTGGGGGCAACGTATGCCTCGATGTTAGACAAGGGCTCGTTTCTGGCTATCAGCCGGGATATTCAACCTATTTCCGGGATTACTAAAAAGGCTTTAATCAGCGGCCTCTTAAGCATGGGAACCGATGTATATAATTTGCAGGCTGCACCGTCGCCGGTTACGAGATATAGCCTCCAATACCTGGGAGCAATAGGGGGTATCCACGTCAGGAGTTCAAGAAAGGACCCCGGGGCAGTAGTAATAGAATTCTTCGACTCTGATGGAATAAATATTTCACCTGTTCTGGAAAACTATTTCGAGAGCCTATTCTCCCGGGATGAGTTGAGATGGCTGACTCTGGCTGAATTCGGCAAGACACTTTATCCGCCAGGGTTGATGGAATTTTATTCCAAAGGAATAATGGAATGGGTTGATGTAGAAGCTATCTGTCGGAAAGACTTTGCGCTGGTAATTGATTCATCTTATGGAAGCGCCTCCAGGATATGTCTGGATGTTCTGACCAGAATGGGTTGCCGGGTGATTAACCTTAGACCCGAAGCCAAAGTGATGGAATTTGTCAAGTCTTACCAGACTGAGCACACGGCCATGGAGGAAGTAAAAAACTTTACTAAATTAGAAGGTGATGTGGGGATAATGTTCGACGGTGAAGGAGAACAATTACTCCTGGTAGATGAACTGGGCCACCCCTTTAGTATGGAAGAAACGACAAGTCTGTTGGTATATTTAGTGATCAATAAATTCCCAAAGGCAAAGATTGCCCTGCCCGGAATTGTCCCCAAACCTATTCAGGATATGATAAAGCAGGCCGGAGAAGAGTTTGTCAGAACGGAACCCGCCCGAAGGTCTCTGTTAGTTGAGGCTACAGATAATGATGTCCATTTGGCTGCTTATGGCGAACGGCCTGCCTTCCCGCCCTTTCATACGGCCTTTGACGCCATCGCCGCTTCTGTGTTTGTCCTGGATATTATCGCCAAACAAAACCGGCCACTTTCAGAAATAAGAAAAGACCTGCCTGCCTTTGCGCCTCTAAAGGAAGAAGTCGCCTGTCCGGTTGAATATCAGAAAAAAGTGATGCGGCGGTTGATGGAAGAGACAGGTGATGACCAGTCTCAACTTCTGGATGGGCTTAGAATATTTAGTCAGACCGGGTGGATTTTCATTCAACCTCACCCTGACCGGCCCTACGTTAGTCTTTCAGTAGAAGCAGAAACAGACCAGGTGGGAGAAGAACTGCTTGCTGAATATAAAGAAAAAATAGCCGAATATCAAGCGATTGCGGATTGCGGATTGCGGATTGCGGATTGAAGATTTGGCGATGTTCATCGTTTTGGCCATTGCAGCTCTCCAGAAACCAGGTTTCTTCGGCCACTCACGAATTTATATTACTTGTCAGTGGTCCGTAGAAGTAGGGTGGGCATTGCCCCACTGCCATTAAGTTAAGGGTAACGTCTTGGTATACAGCTACTTAGTAGCCCCGTAGGGGCGTCCGATAATAGCCCAGCGATTTATCGCTGGGATCGAGGGACGAGCGACGACCAAGTCCCGTAGGGACGACTGAAAAAAGCAGGGCTTCGGTTCAGCCGTCCCTACGGGACTCTGACTCTGCTTCAATCGTTCCCCAGCGATAAATCGGTGGGCTATTTTCAAGTGTCCCTACGGGACGGAGCTATCGACTAAGTCGAATAATAGCAATAGATTACCGCTAACTTAATGGCAGTGGGGCATTGCCCACCAATAAAGGTGTCCGCCGATTGCGAATTGAGAATTTTGGGACGGTTCATAATCTGCAATTTTACTGTGAAAACTTGTGGATTGAATATCGAATATCGAATAAAGAATTTCGAATTATGAAGTCTTGTTCCCCTTTTTCCTTCGACATTCATTATTCCTTGTTCGATATTCGATATTTTCCTCCGTCGCAAGCTTTCACAGTAAGGTGAACCATCCCAGAATTTTAAATCCGCAATCCGCAATCCAAAATCCGAAATTGAATGGGGTGGATAATGCAGCTAAAATTCCTTCTTATGGCTCTGCTGGTGGTTTTTCTTTTAGGCGCGCTAATGGTAGGGATAGTCATTTTTACCTTTAATCAGGACCTGAAGGAACGGTTTATCAATTTCCTGGATCGGTTCTTGCCTTAAGGTAAGTGTTCAGCCATCAGGCGGCTTGCACACTGTGGCTCTACCGGAGATAATGCAGTAAGCGTTCAGGTGTCAGGTGTCAGGTTTTGCTTGGCTTACAGTTCGCAACTATAGCTCTTAAGATAATGTTTTTGGGGTAATAGGTTGTAGGTTGTAAGTTGTAAGTAACTACTCAGCCATATGAGTTCAAGAGGTATTTCAAGATGGGGAGTCGGAAAT
>JASEGY010000268.1 GCA_030019105.1 bacterium
TCCGGGAAAATAAGAACTTAAGACAGCAGCTTCGGACAAAATACACCTTTAAAAATATGGTAGGAAATAGCGCCGGAATCCAAGAAGTCTACCAAATTATGGAAAGGGTGCTTAATATTGATTCCACTATTCTGATCACAGGTGAGACCGGCACCGGGAAGGAAATGGTGGCTAAGGCCATCCATTATAGCGGGAATAGGGCGGAACAGCCTTTTTATGCCCTTAACTGCGCTGGTATGCAGGAACAATTGTTAGAGAACGAACTCTTTGGTCACGAAAAAGGCGCCTTTACCGGAGCAGATAGGAAGAAAATAGGCCTTTTTGAGGCGGCGGATAGAGGGTCTTTATTTTTAGATGAAATTTCTGAAGCCAATTATAGCATTCAAGCCAAACTCCTAAGAGTTCTACAAGACAAAGAGTTCATTCGCTTAGGAGGGCTAAAACCAATCAAGGCGGATGTTCGCCTGATGGCAGCTACAAATATAGATTTGGAAAAAGCAGTTGCAGAAGGGAGATTTAGAGAAGACCTCTTTTATAGATTAAATGTGGTGCCTGTTGCCTTGCCACCCCTTAGAGAACGAAAGGATGACATCCTGCTTTTAGCCAACTATTTCTTAGAGAGGTATAATGAGAAATTGCACAGGGAGGTAAGTTCATTTTCAGCAGAGGCCCTGGATCTTTTAATGAGCCATTCCTGGCCGGGAAATGTGAGAGAATTAGAAAACGCTGTTGAGCGGGCGGTTGTTTTAACTCAAAGGGATGTTATTCTACCTGAAGACCTTCCTAACAAAGTAAGAGGTGAAACTATTTCTAAAACCGGTAAGCCTTCGACATATAAAGAGGCTAAAGAGGAGATGCTGGAATCCTTTGATAAGAACTTCGTAATTCAAGCCCTGAAAGAGACAAAGGGTAATATCACCCAAGCCGCCAAGAGGGTCAATTTACCGAGAGGAAGCCTTCAGAGAATAATGAAAAATTACGGGATAGAATCAAAGGACTACAGGTAATAAATTATGAAAAGGATGATCCGGATAGTCTTAGCCGTCATCTTTAGTTATAGTTCTTTGGCTATGGCTCAAGAGGTAGAGGTAAAAGAAGGAGATTCCCTCTACAAGATTGTGAAGCAATACCTGGGAGATGAGAGGTTGTGGGAAGAGATAGCAGAATATAACCGGTTAAAGAATCCCTCTCTCATCTATCCGGGAGATATAATCAAGATCCCATATTATATCTCAAAGATGAGATTAACCTCTATCTTTGGTGATGTTAAGGTTAAGAAGGAGAAGGCGAAAGGGTTTATTAAAGTTGAAGAAGAGACTTCTTTAGATATTTTCGACAAGGTAGAAACATCTTCAGAATCAAGGGCGGTTTTAGAATTTGAAGATGGTAGTCTGGTCAGGCTAAAACCGAAGACACAGCTCCAAATTAAGAAGGCTCTGATAGGTAGGGAGAAGAAAGGTCTTATATCTAAATTGAGGATGAATTTAGGTAAAATATTCCTTGAGCTTAAGACACGAAAAGAGGAAACCAAATTTGAAGTTGAAACTCCAGCCTCTATTTGTGGGGCCAGAGGAACTGAGTTTCGGACTTCACATACTAAAGAAGGTATCTCTCGGGTGGAGGTGTTTGAGGGAAGTATTGAGGCCGAGGCTGAGGGGAAAAGCCTTGAGGTCCCTTCAGGCTATGGGAGCAGTATTGTGACCAACCACCCCCCATCGGCCCCCAGGCTGCTTCCTGAGTCACCTGGATTGATATCTCCCGGGGATAATATTACCACCCCCAATCAACGTCCTACGCTTGAATGGGCTAAGGCGCCTGTAGCTAAAAGTTACCATGTGGAATTAGCCAGAGATAGTGATTTTAACGATGTGGTTCAGGAACTAAAATTAGAGGAGACAACTTTAACTACCGTTGGATTGCCGGAGGGGCAATATTATTGGCATGTCTCCTCTATTGATGAAACAAAGCTGGAGGGGGCCTTCAGCCAGGCCAGGTCGATGAATATCATTAAGGAGATGGAGGTATTACTCCAGCCTAATCAACCACCCCGGAAAATAGAAGGGTTGAGTTTTGTCTCTGAATCGTGGGGCTTTGCCATCGATTTGCCCGAAGAAACCAGCGCAGCCCGGATCGAAGTTAACGTTGATGGAGCCGGATTTGAGGAATATGAACCTCCCTACTCATTTAAAAAAGAAGGGGTGCATCAGATTGAATATCGAGCCGTAGATGTCTTTGGCAAGCCAGGGCCAGTCCAAAAAACTGAGGTATTTGTTGATGCTGCTCCACCAGAGATGTGGATCATCTGTGAGAGGATGATAGAGATTGAGTCTAAATATTTTGCCCCTCTGGAAGCTAAGTTTAATCTCTCTGCCGGAGATAAGCTCACCGGCGTGAATAAGATTTTGGTCAAGGTTGATCAAGGGGATTTCAAGGAATATCAAGAGCCATTTTTAATGGAGACTCCCGGGTTGCATACCATCGGTTACAAGGCGGTAGATGGAGTAGGGAATTGGTCGGATGAAGAGGGATTTCAGGTAATTACTGATGCTGCTCCACCGGAGATTTGGATCAACTGTGAAAGAATGATAGAGCATGAGTCTAAATATTTTGCCCCACTGGAGGCTATGTTTAGTCTCTCGGCCAGAGATAGGCTCACTGGCGTGAATAAGATTTTGATCAAGGTCGATCAGGGTGATTTCAGGGAATATCAAGAGCCGTTTTTAATGGATACCTCAGGTGTCCACACCATTAGTTACAAGGCGATAGATGGAGTAGGGAATTGCTCCGATGAAAAGGAGCTTCAGGTAATTACTGATGCTGCTCCACCGGAGATTTGGATCAACTGTGAAAGAATGATAGAGCATGAGTCTAAATATTTTGCCCCACTGGAGGCTATGTTTAGTCTCTCGGCCAGAGATAGGCTCACTGGCGTGAATAAGATTTTGATCAAGGTCGATCAGGGTGATTTCAGGGAATATCAAGAGCCGTTTTTAATGGATACCCCAGGTGTCCACACCATTAGTTGCAAGGCGATAGATGGAGTAGGGAATTGCTCCGATGAAAAGGAACTTCAGGTAATTACTGATGCTGCTCCACCGGAGATTTGGATCAACTGTGAAAGAATGATAGAGCATGAGTCTAAATATTTTGCCCCTCTGGAAGCTATGTTTAGTCTCTCGGCCGGAGATAAGCTCACTGGTGTGAATAAGATCTGGGTCAAGGTCGACCAAGGGGATTTCAAGGAATATCAAGAGCCGTTTTTAATGGACACCCCAGGTTCCCACACCATTAGTTACAAGGCGATAGATGGAGTAGGGAATTGCTCCGATGAAGAGAAATTCTATGTAATTACTGATGTTAATCCCCCGGAGATTGAGATCAACTGTGACAGAATGGTAAGGTATAAATCTAAATATGCTGCCCCTCTCGAAGCTATGTTTACTATATCTGCCAGAGATAGGCTCACTGACGTGAACAAGATTTTAGTCAAAGTCGATCAAGGAGCTTTCAAGGAATATCAAGAGCCATTTTTGATGGATACACCAGGTTCGCACACCATTAGGTGTAAGACAATAGACAAAGCAGGTAATTGGTCGGATGAAGAGGAGCTTCAGGTAATTATTGATACTACTTCACCAGAGATTGATATTAGTTGTAATGCCGGAATGATAAGATATAATAAATCTACCTACTTTGTTCCACTTAGATCAGAGGCCTGCAGATTTAGGATAACGGCCGCAGATAAGGAGAGTGGGAGGGATAAGATTTTGGTTAAGGTTAATGATGACAAAGAATTTAAAGAGCACAAAGAGCCTCTGGTAATTACTAAAGGAGGAGGCCATATTATTAAGTGTAAGGCCTCAGATAGAGCAGGAAATTGGACTTCGGAAAAAAGGTTTAAGATTATGATGGGGTTAACTCGCTCTGAGTATTCTACAGTAGGGCTTTTCTTGTTGTATATGGGTTTTATAATTAATTCGGCTAAGTGATCGTGTCCGTGTCCGTAGTAAAAAGAATAGCCTCAGACCAACCACGGACACGGACAACAGACATACGCTGTGTCCTTACTGCTACGCTACATCGAGATATAGCTCTTAAGATAGGGGTGACAGCCCTTGAATCTGTTGGGATAACTGTGGATCCGAAGACTCAAACACTTAAACGACTCCCAGCAATTCCTTTGAAATAGAAGAAGGTGTTCGACTAATTTCATGGCTAAAGAAACAAATAAATTTTGGGGAATAAAAGTTTGCCTCGCGCCAGGCTTAATAGTCATCCTCTTATTTCTTTTAGGGGTATTCGATCATTTAGAGGATATGACCCTTGACCTGCGCTTTCGTTTAAGGGGGAAGATAGACCCTGGTAAAGATGTAATTATTGTGGGTATTGATGAAAATAGCTTGCAGAAACTTGGGAAATGGCCCTGGCCAAGATCATACCATAGTAAGCTTATCGACTATTTAGCCGAAAGTAAGACAAAGGTGGTTGGAGTGAACCTCTCTTTTGTTGAGCCTTCCCCTCAGGATAAGATGTTGATTGATTCCACTTATAGGGCAGGTAATGTTATCCACCCTGTTTTTTTTGCCTCCAAGGGGGATGGAGAGGAAATAATGGTCGTAAGACCCTTCGATCAATTATCAAAAAGCGCCCTTTCTTTGGGGCATATCCAGGGTGAACCGGAAGTGGACGGTATCTTAAGAAGATTAAGTCTGGTAAGGTCCTGTCAGGGTGAAACCTATTTATCTTTCAGTTTAGAGGTGGCAAGGAACTTCCTGGGTATAGACATGACTGAATTGGAGCTTATTCAAGAAAATACCTTCTTGCTTGGGCCATTGAAGATCCCTGTAGATAGAAAAGCAAATATGGTGATTAACTATGCCGGCAAGTCAGGCACATTTAAGACCTTCTCTTATGCAGACGTCCTGGAGAAGAAGATTCTCAAATCAGAATTTAAAAATAAAATAGTGCTAATTGGAATTACTTCAAAGGGAATTTCAGATGAAGTGATGATCCCCTTTTCTACAAAAGGTAATCCTATATCCGGCGTAGAGGTTCAGGCCAATGCCGTTCGAACCATCCTCAATCAAGACTATATTCATCGACCAAACAGATGGATAAATATCTTCTTTGTGTTGTTCCTTTCGATCATTATGGGCTATAGTTTGCAAAGGTTAAGCAATAAACAGGGCATTTTCTTTACCCTTTGTTTACTATTACCTTTGATCCTGGGCTCCTTTGTTTTGTTTAAATTCAATGGAACTCGACAGTTAAAAGTTCTCCGTAAGCCATTGGTACTGTTGACTTTTGCAGAA
>JASEGY010000269.1 GCA_030019105.1 bacterium
AGCCTGAACTCCAAAGGATAGCCAACCCCAAAATCTTTTTCTTAAACACTATATTAATTTGGGAGGGATATAAATGTCATCGCAGATTCTAAATCGACCGTTCGTTCTTTCACTCTTTTTCCTGCTCTCTTTGCTCGCTATTCTTTATGCCGGAACGATTCATGCCCAGCCGGAGACCAGGGTTAAAGATGTGGCGCGGGTAGCAGGAGTAAGGGAAAATCAACTAATCGGTTATGGCTTAGTTGTTGGGCTCAATGGCACCGGTGACAGCAGCAAGGCCCTTTTTACCAACCGCTCTCTGGTCAGTATGCTTGACCACCTGGGGCTGACCGTGGATATAAACAAGCTTAAGGTTTCCAATGTCGCCGCGGTTATGATTACGGCTGAACTTCCACCCTTTGTTCGATCCGGCGACAGAATTGATGTCACCCTGTCTTCATTAGGTGATGCCAAGGACCTGGAAGGAGGAATCCTCCTGCAGACCCCACTCGCGGCAGCCGACAATCTAGTTTATGCCGTGGCGCAAGGGCCTGTTTCTATCGGCGGCTCCAATGTGAACGCCGGTGATGGACTGAAAAATCATCCGACTGTAGCCAAAATACCAGGGGGAGCTATTGTGGAACGCGAGGTTACTTCCGCTATTACTATGGCTGATGGAGATACTATTCCCCTGGTTCTAAACCGGCCGGATTTTATCACGGCTTCCCGGTTAGTTGAAGCCATTAATGCCGGTTTTGGCGCTCAGACCGCTCAGGCTAAGGATGCCTCCTTAGTGAATGTAAAGATACCGGCCCAATACAAGGAGAATACAGTTGGGTTTGTGGCTATGCTTGAGGAATTGAGGATCAAACCGGACACCATTGCCAAAGTAGTTATTAATGAACGGACAGGGACAATCGTGGTCGGTGAAGATGTCAGGATTTCTCAGGTAGCTGTTTCTCACGGTAAACTCTCGCTTTCGATTGAGGCCGAAGAAGATGCTCTTTGGGAAGGAAGAGAAAAACCCGAAGAGAAAAAGGCGACAGAGGCCACTATGATAGAAAAGAAGCTGGTTCTTATGAAGGAGAGCGCCAGGATTGCCGATGTCGTATCAGCCCTGAACGCAGTTGGAGCCAATCCGAGAGATGTTATCGCTATCCTGCAGGCCATCAAGGCGGCCGGGGCATTGCACGCCGAATTGATTATTATGTAAAATAGGACGAATAGGACGCAGAGGACAGAACAATCTGACCTCTGATTTCTGATAACGAGACGATGATTAATCCAATTGACCTTCACCAGGACATAATGTCCAAAACTCAGATTGATTCCCAGCTTGATCAACTAAGGCAAATGGGTAAGGTAAATAATTTTGCCGACCAATTGCGTCAGATTCAAGAGGAGGAAGGTGTGTCTGAATCTAAAAAAGGGGAAAAGGCAAAGCTCCTCGACCTCTGTCATAAAGTTGAATCTATGCTGGTTTATCAGATGGTCAAAGGCATGCGCAGCACGGTCCCCAAGAATGATTTTCTCCACGCTGGGATGCCCGAGGACATCTTCCGGGATATGCTCGACCATCATCGGGCCGAAGATATGTCCAGGACCGGCAACTTTGGACTGGCCAAGCAGCTTTATAATCAATTAAGCCGCTGTCTCTAACTTCAGTTATATAGTGGTTAAGAAAAAGATTTTGGGGTTGGATATCCTTTGGAGTTCAGGCTTTAGCCTTTCATAAGTAATGAAATCCTAAAGGATTAACTCCGAAAGCTACATAGTCTATCTTGAATTCGCTTACCCCAAAATATTTATCTTAAGAGCTATATATTCCTTGCCGATACTATACCGTACCGTCCTGAATTTACTGCCTGCCGAAAAATTTTCCTTGACATAGCTGTTTCTGGGAAGTATAATAAGATGTGAGTGAACAATTTAGAAAAGCAGGTTTCCAGTAAGCTTGTTGATAAGCCATATAACAAGGGCTCTTGAATGAAATTATTAAATCAAGATCAACGCAAGGCACTTTCTCAAATATTTATCGATATTGGCAAAATCATATTTATAACGACGGTAGGAAGTTATTTTCTGCCCACTTTTACTGGAAAGGTAAACCTGTCAATTCTAAGTTTGGGGATGGTAATCACGTTTATCTGCTTTTGTTTAGGGCTGTTAATATTACATACAAAAGGAGAGTAACTTATTATGATAGGAGCTTACATATTTGCAGGGATAATTGTAATCCTTCTAATCATTATTGCCGCCCCCACTCTTTATAATGATTGGAAGGAGTCTCATAAAGAAAGGTAAAGAGTGCCCAGAATTTGCTATTTAATCTTATGGTAAGAATCAACAAAGCGATCCCCCTTGAAGACTATCGTCTAAAGGTAACATTTAACACAGGTGAAGAGGGAATCTTTGATTTGGAAAATTGGTTAAGCGGCCCAATCTTTTCAAAGCTCAAGGACAGAGAAATCTTCACCCATGTAGCAATTGATGAAATTGCAGGTACAATATGTTGGTCTAATGGAATAGACTTCTGTCCGGATGTGGTTTATGAGCAAACCAATTTCTCAAATTAGGTTGTAGGAGTTGCGAGCCGTCTCAGGAGAGAATATTCATGAATTGGCAAGAATTATCGACTACATCACATTACCAGACAGCAGTAGCTGTCAGGTCTACATTATTAGAACGAGATATGGAGGAAGCGGCCACGGGAATAGAGGAGTTGATCGAAGCTTTGGGACGATCAGAGGAAAGGGCTTTGAAAAGTCAGTTGACCCGGTTGATGATGCATATTCTCAAGTGGAAAATACAACCTTTACACCCTTCACGCAGTTGGCTTGTTACTATTTCTAATGCCAGGATTGAGATCGCTGATCTTCTGGAATATGAACCTCATTTGAAGCCAAAAATAAATGACTTATGGGAGAAATGTTTCAAAGCAGCCAGGCAACTGGCAAAAGACGAAACAGGGATTGTCCCGGAAATCAGCAAGTTATCCTGGGAAGAAGTCTTTGAAAAGGAATATTCTCTTGAAGGAGAAGATGAAAGAAGATGAAAATTCGGATTAGTTTGCTGCTGTTAGTTGCCCTGATGATGGGGGTGATTATTGCCTCCCGGCTTGATCTTACCCCGAACACGAACGGGGAAGTTAGCCCTATTTCTAACTCCCCCATTTCCACCAGTGATGAGATAAATGCCCTGCGCGGCCTTGGCAAGGCCTTTACTCAGGTGGCCAGAGAGGTAAGTCCGTCAGTGGTCAATATCTCCACAGAAAGGACTGTGAAAGGTGGAGGGATGCCTTTCTTTTTCTATGAAGGACCCTTTCGCGACTTTTTTGGGGATGATTTTTTCAACCAATTTCCCTCTCCTTCCCCACAAAGAGAATACCATCAAAATAGTCTGGGGTCAGGAGTAATTGTCAGCCGGGACGGATATATCCTGACCAATAATCATGTAATAAAAGATGCCGATAAAATTACCGTTATTCTTGGGGATAAGAGAAAATTCACCGGTAAAGTAGTGGGTAAAGATGAGAAAACAGACCTGGCCGTAGTCAAGATTGAAGATGACAATCTACCGGTAGCCGGACTGGGGAATTCAGATAAAATTGAGGTAGGCGAATGGGTGGTGGCCATAGGCGCTCCTTTTGAATTAAGCCAGACAGTAACCGCGGGGATAGTTTCGGCTAAAGGCAGGTCTCAGGTCGGGCTGGCAGATTATGAAAACTTTATCCAGACCGATGCTGCTATAAATCCGGGCAATTCCGGGGGGCCGCTGGTTAATCTGGATGGAGAGGTAATCGGAATAAATACAGCGATAGTCACCAGGTCCGGAGGTTATCAGGGAATCGGTTTTGCTATCCCGATTAATATGGCTCAAAAGGTAATGGCCGCCCTGATCGGTCAGGGCAAGGTTGTCCGGGGCTGGTTGGGAGTGATTATCCAGGAATTGACCCCGGAACTGGCGGATAAGCTTGGGCTAAAAGGGAAAAAAGGCGTGCTTGTTGCTGATATACTAAAGGATGGGCCGGCCGACCAGGCAGGCATAGAACCGGAAGACCTCATTGTTGAGATTGAGGATAAAGAGGTAACCGAGGTTAATCAACTTCGGAATATGGTCGCGGATTTTGAAGTAGGAAAAAGAGCGAAATTAAAGGTGATCAGAAATGGACAGGAAAAGATTATCATGGTCAAGATTGGAGAGCAACCTGAAGATACAGGCGCTCTTCTTGAGGAGAAAAAAGAGAAAAAGTCGGAGATGATTAAGCTTGGGCTCGGGGTTCAAAATCTTACTCCTGAGATAGCCTCTTACTATGGCTATGGAGGTGATCAGGGGGTAATTATTACGGATATTGAACAGTGGGGACCGGCTGATCAGGCCGGCCTGAAAGAGGGAGATCTGATTAAGGAGTTAAATCGAGACCGGATACGAATCCTGCCTGATTTCGAAAGGGCCTTAAATCAAATATCTGGGAGTAAAGATATATTGCTGAGGATACGACGGGGTGAACATCATCTCTATCTTATTCTCAAACCAGAGGAAGGAAGGGATTAAAACGTTGAGGATTAAAACTAAACCTCTTGGCGAAATAGAAGTTGCTAAAGAAAGTATAATCGAGGTTAAAGAGGGGATCATTGGTTTTCCTGGCCTTAACCGGTATATTCTTTTAAATAGCGAGGGAGGCGGACCATTTGAGTGGTTCCAGTCAGTGGACCGGGTAGACTTAGCCTTTGTGGTTATTTCTCCCTGCGAATTTAGACCCGACTACACCCTGGATGTGAGTAAAAGTGAGTTGGAGTCTATTGGACTGAAAGACCCTTCAGAAGCTGTTATCTTAGCTATTGTAGTTATCCCGGATGACCCGTCAATGATGACCGCTAACCTTCAGGGACCCATTGTCATTAATCCCAAAACCAAACAAGCCCGGCAAATGATATCCAATAACCCCCAATATACGGTGCGTCATAATATTCTTCAAGAGATGCAAGCCCTGGCTGATAGCGACAAAGCTGAGAGAGGGGGGAATAAGTTATGTTAGTTTTGGCCAGGAAACGTGACCAGAGCATTATGATTGGTGATGAAGTAGAGGTAATTGTAGTTGATGTTCACGGCGACCAGGTCAAGTTAGGCATTACTGCCCCCCGACAGATACCTGTCCACCGCAAGGAGGTTTACGAAGAGATCCAGCGTGAAAATATCAGGGCGGCGGCTGAAACAAAACACGATAAATTATCCGTACTGGGAGATTTATTTAAATCAAAAAAGAAGTGATATAGTATTTAAGAAAAAGATTTTGGGGTTGGTTGTGATTGGAGTTTAGGCTTTA
>JASEGY010000026.1 GCA_030019105.1 bacterium
TGGATTACTCCAGAATTCTCGCGGACAACGCAAATGTTGCGGGGTAATAGTATATTCTGCTCTGGTCATTTGAGTGGTTGTAGAACCTACCCTTTTATATGCCCGGCCAAAGGCCAAATGCGGTCTATTGGAACTTCCTTCTGCGGCAATTACTATTATACCTTTATCTCCCGATTTCTTCACCACTTCAATCTTAGGATAAAGAACCGGATCAGTATGAGCAGAGATTTTATCAGCTATTTGCTTTATCGTCTCTTTGCCAATTGCTACTTCTTTAATTTTACCCTTATCTTCTACCCCAAAGATCACACATCCCCCATCGGGATTAGTATTAGCAAAGGCACTCAGTGTCTGAATAACTCTGTCTAATTCAGCAATAGACTTCTTGAACTCTATCCGCTGTCCCTCACCAGCTTGCATGGCCTCATATATAAATTTCTCAGTAGATACCTTATTACTCATCTTAACTAACCCCCCTATAAACAACCGTCCTTTTCGTTAAGCACTTTCTGCACCAACGTCCCCTAAATCCCCCAAGATAGTTAGGGAGTTAGGTAAGGCTAACAAGTGTTACCCTAATTTGAACCATGCCTAAAAACTCAAAAATTAGACTTTTTGCCGTACCATCAAAATTAGAAAGGAGGCCTTCTCTGGTAGCCAATTTCTTTTTTAACCTTTCTACCTGAAATTCATTTTTTACCTTTTTTATAACATTGAATGGCTCTGGTATCCGAAGCAACAACACATTCATTACAGTTATCACACAAGGCTCTTTCACTGGTTCCAGCCTTAAATTTGTTGGCCAGGTCCGGTTCTCGGATTAAAGGTCTGGCCATAGAAACAAAATCGGTTTTTTTCGATTCAATGGCTGCTTCCATGAATCTCTTGGAGCGCATCCCTCCTACGGTAATAACAGGTAGAGATATTACTTGTTTTGCCCTGGCCGCAGTCTCAAGATTATATCCTTCAGAGAATGGCGGATGGTTTAACTTAATAAAAGGAACCACGAAGGTCTTCATAAGAAATTTAACTACTGGATGATACTTACAGTAAGGGCGCATATATTTAAAAATAGCCCCGGTTGGAAATTTGCCTCTGGCCATAATAAACCCGCCCTCATTTGTACCGCAACTGAATTCGATAGCATTACAACAACCTGTTTCTTCAACCATTCCGGCAAATTGGATACACTCTTCGGACTTGACTCCCAGGCGTGCCCGTTCATAGGTGTTTAGCTTTATCAGTACCGGATAATCTTTCCCGACAGCTTCTCTAACAATTCTTAAGGTTTCACCCACGATTCTGAAACGGTTTTCAATACTTCCTCCCCATCGGTCCTTTCTCCTGTTGGAATGACGGGATAAGAATGTAGAAAGAAGATATCCGTGAGCACCATGGATTTCTACCCCATCATATCCTGACTCCTTGACCCGTCGGGCTGCCCTGGCAAAGCCCTCTATTATCGTATCGATATCCTCTTCGGTCATCTCTTCAGGCATCTCACGGTAAAAACCGCACGGGATTGCCGAAGGGGCCAAAAGCGGCTTTCCCGTCTCGCTTGACCAGGTTTGACGACCACAGTGGGCTATCTGCAATACGATCTTGCCGCCAATTTGATGAATTCGATCAACGAGCCTTTGATGGG
Organism: bacterium; assembly: GCA_030019105.1. GTDB lineage: Bacteria > UBA9089 > JASEGY01 > JASEGY01 > JASEGY01 > JASEGY01. Next base: position 1,646 of record JASEGY010000026.1, read on the forward strand.
ACGGAACCAGTTCGTCCGAATCAATCATGGTCATATGAAAGAGGGCGCTCTTTCCTGACGACATAATTCCGGCATATCCAGTGATAACCAGGCTAATTCCTCCTTCTATAAAGCCCCGATAGAATTCAAACTGTTCATCAGTTGGTTTTCCCCTCTCGTCTGCCAATCCCTCATGGGAAGCGGAACGAATCATACGATTCGAAAGCTCCATGTCCCCGATTTTAGCCTCAGTAAATAAAATAGACATAGGTCGCTTCTTAATATTCTTTGCTCTCTTTCCTTATCTTTATAATCATATAGATGAAGCAGATAAAGAAATAGACCATTACTCCTATCCAGGCAATGCCAAAGTCAAAGGGGTTCTCCAATGCCCTGGCCATAGATTCCCTTGTCTGGCCGTTGAGGTTGTGATACTGGTCGTAGGTGCCGACTAAGAGGAAGGAGGGATAGCAGAAGGCGACTACTAAGGCCGCTGTCGCCAAAACACCGATATAGGTGGGCCGAAGATACCTTTCCCGGCCGGTTGTAACCCAATAATAAGCCAGGCGAAAGCCAAGATAGGCCGCCAGAACAATGCCCATGATGAATAAGGTTGGAAAAAGGGCATTCGCCCAGCCGGTATGGATCAATTCTTCAAACCGCCGGCTCCAGTATATCTGCTCCCACCCTGGCCAGCCGCAGACCAGATACAGGCCGGCCGGCACGATAACCGTCGCCGCAAAGAACACAGAGTAAAATAGATAGCGGTAGTAGATCGAGGGTCTTTGATCACCTGACTCTTCCGCCTCTTTCTTAATCCTTTGCCGGGCTAAATCAACAAAGAATTGACTGGCTGCAAAGGCAGCCGGGATATCTAATTGGACCATCTTTATACCTCCGCGTATAATATGTTTGTAGTGGTCGAGCTTGCTCGACATAGTCTGGCACAGCAGAGCAAGCTCTGCAACTACATAGCCATACCTCACTTATCTTTTTTCCTGATCCATAAAAAGAAGACCAGAAGCGATCCCCAAAAACAGACGGTTAATACCAACCAAAAGATGAAGAACGGATTTTCAAAGAAGGAAAAGGTCTGACCATTTTGATAGTCAGCCCAGGTGACGGCCACATGGAAGGTTGCTCCCCTGCTGAGGTAGACAATAATCAGGATGAGAATTCCTAAACTGCAATAGGACACCCTCAATAGTTTCTCCTTCCCTTTTCTAATCAGGTATCTACCCGACTCTAACCCGAGGAGAGCCGGAATAAGGGCCATCGCGACTACACTTATCCCGGAGAGGAGCGCCAGCTTCGGATTATTCCGGATATGATCTGCCTGCTCAAAGAAGTAATTTGTCTCCCATCCAGGCCAGCCTAAGAAGAAGTAAATGACGATAGGGGTGATAAAGCAGAAGGCAAAGATGATGGTCATCGTTCTCAAGAATAGATGCTTTTCCCTCTTGTCACTTTTTAACATATTTCTTCCGGCATCAGCGATCACCTGGCCGGCAATAAGACCTACCGGGACATCAATCAGTAACATAATTAATCCCTCCTTACTTTATTAATCCCTCCGTATCTTCTTCAAATCTAATGGTAAGACCCAAGGCAGGGATCAGGAGTCAGGGGTCAGGATGCAAGGTTAGATGGCGCGTAATGTGACCAACCTTGAACCCCTGACTCCTGACCCCTGACCCCTGATCATTCTACCATGACTTTTGAAGAGGATACATCCCTCCTTGCTTTCACCCTGAATTCCGAATCTTCAGCACCCCACGGACCGGATCCCAACTCAAGTTAGCGTCTTCATCAATCGGGTGCTTCCAGACCTCTTTGCCGTCTTCCATCACCAGGAGTTCACGCTGGGTTGTTTCTTCTCCGATTTCTTCGAGTAGAGTGCGGGCCTTATCCAGGACGATCTCTGCATAATCAGCTTCTGTTCCCCCGCCAACAACAGCCGCCCCGCGATCATTGGGCCGCGACTCCTTGTATTTGTGTCCTACGCTGAAACCGATTGTTCCTCCGTGCGGAAAGAAACGTTTGATGCTGTCAGACAAGACCTGGGCGAGTCGCAGTTGACCGGATTCGCTTTTGATATAGTCGGCGTGCTGCGGGTTGCTGGCGAACAACGGTTCGAGCAATACTGCCGGCATGCAGGTATATTTGATGTTGCCGTCGCCCCTGCCGTTCCATCCACCGACCAAAATACCATTGTTGCCGCCGACTTCGATGTCGAACTCCCGTCCGATGGCTTGAGCATACCACCCTCCCCAGTTCTTGCTGGTCTGAGACGCATTACTTCCGACCACAACGACGGAATATCCTGCCGAAGGCGTTGAGGAGCTATTAAAGTGATGCTCCACATAGCCGGCGCATTTATCCTCATTCGCCTGCATTTGCCGATGGTAGTAGTCCCCTTTATAGAACTTGACCTGATACATTTTATTAATCCCCCCTTTTTATAGTATTCCCCCCCCCCAACATTAATAACGTAACCTGAATGCAACTACTCAGGTTATCAGGTTCAAAGGTTCGAGGTTCACGGTTAGTTGCCTTATCGCTCTCTAACCTTGAACCGTGAACCCTGGAACTATAGCTCTTAAGATAAATATTTTGGGGTAAGCGAATTCAAGATAGACTATGTAGCTTTCGGAGTTAATCCTTTAGGATTTCATTACTTATGAAAGGCTAAAGCCTGAACTCCAAAGGATATCCAACCCCAAAATCTTTTTCTTAACCACTATATGAACCTGAGTAGTTACACCTGAATAACGTAACCTGAAGGTTTGAAGGTTGCGGCTACCGCCACTATCCTCATTTTTTGGGCAAATTGAAACGAGGCGTAATGTTAATGATGATTAAGGCCCTCACATCGCTTTCTTGCCACTTCCTCATCGTAGGAGAAAAAGCCTTGCCGGCGTTCGCACTCCTCCGGGGTGCTTTGAAAAACATCACCGTCGATACAGCACCAGCCGGTCCTCGGAGGCTGTTGGCTGCGCTGACATTTCTTTCTTACCGCTCTCTCATCATAGGAAAAGAAGCCCTCCTGTTGTTCGCACTCCTTCAGGGTGCTTTGAAATACTTCACTGTCTCTGCAACACCAGCCGGTTCTCGAAGGCTGTTGGCAATATTTCTGAGCCTCCTCGTAAGAGATGTAGAACTGACCGCCGCGTTCCAGACAATCAGAGCTCTTTGCCTGAAAGATCTCACCATCTTGACAGCAATATCCCATTTGGTCAGACTCACATTCCTCTCTTACCGCCTCTTCATCGTAGGAGAAAAAGCCTCCTGCGTGCTTACACTTCTCCGGGGTGCTTTGAAAAACATCACCGTCACTGCAACACCAGCCGGTCCTCGAAGGCTGTTGGCAATATTTCTGAGCCTCCTCGTAAGAGATGTAGAACTGTCCGCCACCTTCCAGACAAGCAGACCTCTTGCTTTTAAAAACCTCACCATCTTGACAGCAATATCCCATCGGGTTAGGCTCAGGTTCTTGTCTCACCGTGCCGTCGCCGTATTTTTCTCGCCAAAGAGGTATTGAACGAAGCTCTTCTCGAGAAAGAGTCCGCACCTCTCCCACACGGTCCGAAACCCTGACTTGTTCTGAACTCCGAACTACCAATTCCTCCGGTTGCTCTCGTTGCTTTATCTTAATCTTCCCTTTTATAACAGTTACCGTTGAGTGTTGCGGGGTAACCTCTATCTGAAAGGTAGTGTTTGGCACTGCACTTAAATGATCAGTCTCAATAATTGTTTCACATCCTCCCTTTGTTTCTCCAAATACTCGTCCGTAGCCAATAAAGATTTTGATAATGCATTTAGCCTGTTCAAACCACTTACGGAATTCCGGATCTGTATTTTGGTCCAGTTGGATGAATCCGCCATCAGGAAAAGATATAATGGCGCTGCTATCCTGACCAGTGCGCACGCTGTCTCCACTGTAGATTTTCATTTTCTTATATGCCTTCTTTTGATTCACCCAGACATTACTCTTTCCTAACACCCTGAGAGTTCCAATGAAATCTTCGTGACGGGGGGGAATGGAAGCACATCCCCATAATACCATGAGAGATAACGCTAACGAAAGAAAGCTGATAAAGGTGAATCTTCGATCAAAGTATGTCATATCTCCTCCTTTTTATTTTATTTACCATCTGTCCTGCCAGGGAAAAGTGGTCGCCTCTCTCTAATTACCGCCGATTCGACTTGTTCTTTTGGTATCCAGAACACTTTCTTTTCAGTTGAATCCCACAAGACAAATTCCTGATCTGTTTTATTGAGAAGCCGAAATCTATCTAATGTTCCTGATTTATTTGAAAGCATCTTATCCCCACATTTAATCTCAATTGGGGCAAATTCGATAGGAATGATTAGCACACCGTAGACCATAGGCAACAAAATTATGTAGAGGATGAAAATAATGGCAAAAGGGGACACCATCAAAAATTGCAGATGCCATATAGAGGTTACTCTCCAGGCCAATAGGAGTAGGATACCTGCCTCTATCACGCTAATTAAGACCAGTAAAAAATGATTTCTTAATTCTACCGTTTGGCCATTGGCCAGGCGCTCTTTTATTTTATTATTTTCTGTTGAAGGGGTTAAGTGGGAGGTATTATACAATAGGTCGGAAATCTCCAAAGGTTTTTTGAGTAAGTCCAGGCCGGGAAGTAAATGGACAAAAAAGAGGAATGCCAGGACGATAAAGATTAGAGTCCTGTGTAACCAACGCAGTTTTTCATTGAGATTAGCCAGTTTAAATTTGCATGACTCAAAATACTTGTTTAATCTGGTCCGTGTCAAGACCAGGTAAAAGATGACGAGAAAAGCAAGAATTGTAAGGAATACACAAGCTAATGGTATTAATATTTCGATAATTAAATTAGCTGCATAAAGGATGAAACTTGCACCTCTTTGTAGATAATACTTGTTATCATATTGAAACAGTAAAACATCTAAACCCAATAAATGTAAGTTTGCTTGTGTAACCAGATAGCCACAAGCAAGTAGAATAGCTCCGACGCCGGCTAAAGATCCTGACAGCCAACCAATAAACTTTGCTGTTTCTTTGAAAATATTCATAGCGCGGCCTCCCGCCGCAACCAAACGAAAATAGGTTTCGGGGTTCGAGTTCTGTCGGCCTTGTTTATCGTTTCGGCCAGTTAGACTTGCAACCTTACCTTCCCGAAAGCTTCAAGCTTTCGGCAAGGTGCGCTATTGGCCCAAACGATGAACAAGGCCAGGCGGAGTTTTTACCTCACGAATCCACGTTGACCCACTATAAATTCGACAGCAGTAAGCCTCCTTGCCTCTTCTTATACTAAAATTATTAATAGTATAATATGAGATATAAATCCTGTCAAGAAAAAACTGAAGCTTAAGGGGCCAGACCGGCAAAAACAGCTAAAGAACTTCGACCTTTAAGACGATATATTTAATAGAAGTAAATTTGATTAGGTTTAGTTTTTCTCTCCCGGTTTCTATGCCTGATCGGTTTACGGAACTAATTTTATGCGGAAGCTAAGTGGGTGCCCTCACCCACTTAGCTTTTTTTGTGCGCAAGGGACTTGACATGTAGTGTAAAATGTGATATTCTTAAGAATATAGGTAACTGCTCAATATCTTGTGGAAAGTAGGTAACCGTTTACGGCTCGAAATTGGAAATTGGAAATTGGAAATTGGAAATTGGAAATTGGAAATTGGAAATTGGAAAGTATGAAGGCCCAATTTCTAATTTCTAATTTCAACATTCCGTGAACACTTATCGTCTTTGTGGGATTTCCACACTTTATTGAGCAATTACATGTGTCCTCGAGAGTTAAAAGTTCTCGTGTATCTTCGAGGCTAACCCATTTAAAATAGGCCACTTACCTTCAACGACGGGCAGTTCTGCAAAAGTCAACAGTACCAATGGCTTACGGAGAACTTTTAACTGTCGAGATGTGTCTCTATCTCAAATTTTTATCTCGAACGAAGTGAGGGTAATTATGTATATTACGGAATTACTGGAGAAGATGGTTGAATTTGGGGCTTCCGATATTCATTTGAAGACTGGGAGTTCTCCTATTCTGCGAGTAAACGGTGAGTTAACCTTGATAGGAGGTTGGCGGGAAGGGAAATTGACGCCATCTCAGACTTCAGAATTAGCCTTTTCAATGATGAATGAGCTTCAGCGACATCAATTTGAAGAGAAACACGAGCTCGATATGGCTTACAGTGTTTCGGGCCTGGGGCGATTCAGGGCCAATATTTTTATGCAGCGGGGATCAATCGGACTTGTTTTGCGGATGATCCCCTTTCAGGTGCCGAGTTTTAAAGAGTTGAACCTACCTCCTGTTGTCCTTAAAAAACTCGCTGAGGAACGAAGAGGGCTTGTTATGGTGGTTGGGCCTACGGGTTGTGGTAAATCTACTACCCTGGCCGCTATAGTTGACTATATAAATTCTACCCGTAAATGTCATATAATGACGATTGAAGATCCTATCGAATATCTCCATCGGGACAAGGAGAGTATGATTAACCAACGTGAGATAGGGATAGATACGGATAGCTTTGCTGATGCCTTAAGACATATTGTTCGTCAGGATCCCGATGTCATCCTTATCGGAGAGATGAGGGATGCGGAGACTTTAACCGCCGCCCTTTCCGCGGCTGAGACAGGACATTTGGTTTTAACTACCCTTCATACTATTGATGCCCCTCAGACAGTCAAACGGATGATAAATCTGGCTCCCCCTTATCTCCATAACCAAATACAGATGCAGCTCTCCTTGACGCTGCAGGGGATTGTTTCTCTCCGTTTATTGCCCCGGATAGATACAGAAGGACGTGTCCCCGCGGTGGAGGTAATGATTGCGACTGCCTTTGTCAAAAAACTTCTGGAAGAAAACAAGATCGCTGAAATAGGAGACGCCGTAGCTAAGGGTAGACACTATGGGATGCAGACCTTTAATCAGGCCATCATTAACTTATACCGGGAGAAGAAGATATCCTATGAGGATGCTATGGCCGCCGCCAGTAATCCTGAGGAGTTAAAGTTGAATTTGTCAGGGATATTTGCCGGCCAGGAATCTGTCCATGATGTTGGGTCTGAGGTAATAGCCAAAGAAGAAGCTCAGCAGAGAGAAGAGATTAGAAGAAGGTTGGAAAGCATCAAAGCTGCCCGGAAATAATAATCGTGTCCGGTTACCGTAGTCCGTGTTCGTAAGGCACAAGAACACGGACACGTGGCCCGGACACGGATAACGATTATGATTGTTACCCTCGAAGGGAAATTAACGCATAAATCGCCCACTTATATTATCCTCGATGCCGGCGGAATCGGCTACGGTCTTCATGTTCCGCTCTCTACCTACCATAAACTTCCTCAGATATCCGAAAGCGCAAGGGTGTTCACTCACCTGGCTGTGAGAGAAGATGCCTTCGTCCTTTACGGGTTTTACAGCCCGGAAGAGCGGGATGTGTTTTTTAAGATTTGTTCTGTCACCGGCGTAGGGCCTAAATGTGGTTTGGCTCTTCTATCGGCCTTATCAGTGGAAGAGATAAAGGAAGTTATTTATAAAAAGGATATGGCTTCTCTAACCGCGATAAGTGGTATTGGCAAACGCACGGCGGAAAGGATTATCTTTGAATTAAAGGATAAAATAGAACCCCCTTCAACTCAGGTAAAAGAAGGAAGGGAAGATATAATGCAGGATGCTGAGGAAGCTTTGATTTCTTTAGGGTATGAAAGAGTAAAGGCCCAAAAGGCGATCAAGAAGGCGAGAGAGCGATTAGAGGGAACAGTCTCCTTAGAGAGATTAATCAAGGAGGCATTGAAGAACATGTAAGCATTCAGGTGTCGGGTGTCAGGTGTCAGCTTAAGCTCGAGAAAGACCAGGGTTGGGGATGATTCCATTCTTCAACCTCTCCGGCGCATGTAGGTCAGGAAAAAATAGAAGAGGGAGGTGATGAGATGTCAAGGACAGTGGAACTCAGTGATGAAATTGCTCAGATGGTCTCGATGGTGCCTTCGGAAGAGTTGTCCCCTGTTTTCAGGCAGGGCGCACTTCTGAGGTTGCCCTATCTTGAAAGCCGTCTGCGGGAAGCTGAGGATCGGATTAAGCGCTTTGAGATGAGATATCAGACCACGATCATCCGGCTCAAGGCGGACGGACTGCCGGACGATGCTGATCATACCATGCATGAAGACTTTATAGAGTGGGAATATTGGGATGATGTTTTGGACAGATCAAAGAAAGCCATTGAGCAATTTCGAAGGTTCTTAGGAAAAATGGAGGGAAGTTCACTTTGGGGTGCATTGAGTATCGGCTCTGCGAAATCAGTCAAAGATATGCCCACGTTATAAAAGATACACTGGTCCTGAGCATTACCGATGAGATATTAAAAGTCGTTTTTCTATTAAGTGACCATACGACATTACGTATCTCTGAAAGGTGGGTTGATAGGGCTTTGGTCCGATATAGCTATTACTGGTTGAATAGTGAAAATCGTTTGAATGTAGGTTGGGACAATGCCCCTCACCATAGGAGGCTGGAGAATTTCCCTCACCATAAGCATGTGGGTACGCAACTGCACCGAATGGCTTCCTACGAGACATCTTTAGAAGACGTAATGCGTATTATTGAGGAAACAATCCAATTTTTGTAGAAGTTTATTAGTCTTTAGGCCATGGGCTATCTCCCGCGGTTATTCTTCAATTAGCCCCTTTTCGCCTACCTGCTCATAAAACCACTTCTCAATTTCCGGTTTTTTGAATCGCCAGCCATTACCTACTTTATAGCAAGGGATAGTGTTATTCTTACACATCCGGTAGATACTGGTTTCATGTAATCTGAGATACTTAGCCACCTCTTTAACCGTCATGATAGTAGCCCGTTTATCCGTTATTGCCGTCTCCATTTTATAGTCCACCCTCCTGTAATAGGCATTTGTCGTAATTGCTCAATAAAGTGTGGAAATTTCGCAAAGACGATAAGTGTTCACGGAATGTTGAAATTAGAAATTGGAAATTGGGCCTTCATACTTTCTAATTTCTAATTTCCAATTTCGAGCCGTAAACGGCTGCCTACTTTCCACAAGATATTGAGCAGTTACCATTTGTCCTTATAAAGATTCAATAGTTACTTTGGTTTATTAAAGCATAATTATATGATTCTGTCAAGATTTTTTTACATAGAGCCCCCAAAAAGCGCTAAACTTTTGCTAAAGATTTGCCGATATAAATAACGTAGAGGGAAAAAATATCCGATTTCGGATTGCGGATTTCGGATTGCGGATTGGTGGTTGGAATTATAGCATCACCTTTGATCACCCGTTAGAAACTGCATAAATGAAACTTGACGTCCAAGCCAGCAAGCCAGCCAGTTAGCGGATTCGCCGTTGCGGATATAATTCCAATTATGCAATTTACACGGTGCTGTTCAAACCTGATGATAGGAGGTTAAAATGCCTACAATTTCAATGTTCTACGGCATCCTTGTTTTGATGTATTTCTACGATGACAAGAAACACAGTTGTCCTCATATCCACGCTGAATATGGAGAATATCAAGCCTCAATTGCTATTGACGATGGCTCAGTTTTGACAGGAAGTCTGCCACGGTCCAAAATGAAGTTAGTACAAGCTTGGATAGAAATTCATAGGGAAGATTTGTTAGTAGACTGGAAATTAGCAGCTGCCGGTGAACCTATTTTTAAGATCGACCCACTAAAATAAAAGGAGAGTCTCTAATGGATACTATCATAAAAGCGATACCTCTTGAAGATTTTAAGATTGATGTGCTTACTAGTAGTGGCATTTCAGGTGTATTTGATGTAAAACCATACTTAGGTGGTAGCGCTTTCAAGGAGCTTGCTGATAATTCGTATTTTCGCCTCGTTCGCCCTGCTTATCACGGCATTATGTGGCCAAATGAACAAGATTTTAGCTCCGATACTATCATATGGGATATACAAAATACCCAACAATGAGCTGGCATATGATCCTGAAACTCACCAATACGTAGCAGCTTGTCCGGAGTTGGACTTAGCCGTTGCTGGTGATAGAGAAGAGGAAGCTGTGGAAGATTTGGTGGAGGCAATCAAAGAGTATGCCCAGGATTATTTAGAGCGCCTGGATTTGTTTGCCGGCAACCCCAATCGAGGAGCACATTTACCCTTGATTTTATTAATAGCCAGTTGTGTTGGTACTCATCCACTACTACTTTGATTATGAAAATCTAATAGCACACAGATAACACGGATACCACGGATTACCACGGATAAAATCAGTATAAATCCGTTAAATCCGTGTCATCCGTGTGCTATTAAAAGAGGAGTAACTATTTCCGCTGATCAGGTATTTTTTCTAAATCAAAGTACTAACGGGTGAGCACCGTTGTGTTTCAAAAGCGGATATTCGGAGGTTGCTCGTATCCCCATAAAAAACAAGGAGGAGGTTAGATATGTCTTACAAAAAAGGTTTGTTAGTAGTAGGATTATTACTGGGAGCTATCTTTTCCAGCCGATTGGTCTTTGCGGGAGGCCTGGAAGGGCCAGGGGTGGGCACAAGAGCTTTGAGTATGGGTGGCGCCTTCATTGGCCTGGCAGATGATTGGACAGCCATCTACTGGAATCCGGCCGGGCTGGCCAACCTTTCCGGAAGAGGAATAGGAGTCAGCCTGGATGCCGTCTTCTCCCAGGCGTCTGATGGTAATTCAGCCGGAAATCCAACCCTTACTCCGGCAGGTTTGCCTCAAGAAGCCAAGGACCGAGGAGAGGTTTTCTTTCAGCTTGGAGGCGAACCAAACAACTTTGACAAGGAAGATATTGAATCGACTGTCTATCTTCCTACCCTGGGAGGCTACACCCACTTCAAAGGCTTTGTTGTTGGTGGAGGGATATATGAACCCCTGGGATATACTGCCAAATGGGATGACAGCAAAAGTGGGATAGATGCCTCCTTCGAGATCAAGGCTTATGAGATAGTCTTTAACCATGCAGTAGCCAAAAGCCTAACCCCTGATCTTTCTATCGGCCTGGGCCTTAATCTACTTCAAGGAAAGGTGGAGCGGGAGGCAAAGAAGGTTGTCCCTGTCACCTATCCTGTCTCCTATACCTATACCAGCAAGGCCAAGGGAGATGGGATTAGTTTGGAAGGGGTTGTCGGAGCCCTCTATCAGATTAGCCCCAATATCTCTGCCGGTCTGGTCTATCGAACCGGAAGCAAACTCACCCTTGATGGTTCAACTAAGATAACCCACACCCACCCGGCCATTGCAGATGAAGAAAGCGATTACGAACAGAAGTTTCGGGTTCCGGCCACCTATGGTCTTGGGCTGGCCTATCATCCTTTATCTAATTTTACCTTAACCTGCGACTGGAACTATACGGATTGGACAACCTTTAGAAAAGAGATTGATTTCAGTGATACAGGTTCTATTCTCCAAAACAAAGATGAAAGTTTGGATTGGGAAGCTGTCAGTAAAATCCGTCTTGGCCTCGAGTATAAACCAAATAACATCTGGTCTTTCCGGGCCGGTTTCTTTACCGACCCGTCTCCTGTCCCGGACAAGGCCTTAAACATAACCAATCTGGGAGGTATAGATACTGACCGCAATTTCTACTCAGTTGGTTCAACTTATAACTACAATAATTGGCGGTTCGACTTAGGGTTTATCCATACTAAGTCTGACCGGGAAGCTCAAGGAGTCAAATACGAAAAGGAGGCCAACTCTATCCATCTGGCTTCAAGTTATTCGTTTTAGGACAATAGTGGTTGACCAAAAGGAGGTTATCATAGTGGAAATGATACTTCTTCCCAAATTTCAACCTTCTCAGCCTGTGGCAAAGAAGCTAACATTAGAGCTGGAATATGATCCTGAAACTAACCAATACGTGGCAGCCTGCCCGGAGTTGGATTTAGCTACTGCTGGTGATAGAGAAGAGGAAGCTGTTGAAGATTTGGTGGAGGCAATCCAAGAGTATGCCCAGGATTATTTAGAGCGACTGGATTTGTTTGCCGGCAGCCCCAATCGAGGAGCACACTTACCCTTAATTTTATTAATAGCCAGTTGTGTTTCAATAGCGGATATTCGAAAGTTGCTCGTAGCTCCATCGAAGAGGATAAGTTAATGGCGACTTATGGAGACTTCCGCAAGGTCTTACAGAAGCTAAACTTTGCTCTGGTTAGATCAACTAAACATGAAACATGGGAGAGAATTTGTGAAGATGGTACAATCCTGAGAACGAGAGTAAGTCATCAACACGGAAAGGATGTTCCGAAGCCATTATTTCACAGAATGCTCAAGCAGTGCAAATTAACAGAAACAAGATTTCGCGACCTGGGCGGTTAGAAATTACGGACACGGACAACGGGTCACGGAAACGTGCTGCTGCACTACAAGGAGGAAGAAATGAAGTTAGTTCTCTGTGCCTCCGTGTCTCCGCGGTGAATTTTTGTCCGCAAAATCCGTGTAAATCCGTCTCATCGGTGTTAATCCGTGTGCTATTATATCTCAATTCTGCGAGGGGGTGTGGTGATGAACTTTACCCATTTCTATCTGATCTTTCTAATTGGATCAAGCTTCTATCGCGTCAGGAGGATAATAAAATCTTACTCTTATGAGCCAAGGCCAAGCAAGGTCTCTGTCTCATTTACATTTCCAATCATGCTCTTACTCTATCTTACGGTCTGGTGTGGGGCCATCTTTGAATATTTCTACCTGACCTATATCCTTCAGATAAAAGAGATCAACCTAATCGTAAGTTTTATCGGGTTTTTGATGTATATTGGAGTTGTCCCCTGGCGCGGGTGGGCCGCTGATACATTAGGGAAACAGATGAGTCCGGATATAAAGATAGTTGAGGACCACCGGCTAATCAAAGACGGACCTTACCGCTATATGAGACATCCCTTGATATTTTGTGCCATCATCGAGGCCTTTGGCTTGGCCCTTATCCCCAACTCTTATTATACACTCTTAATTGCCTTATTTGGCTTTACGCCATTTATGCTTCTGAAGGCATATCTGGAGGAGAAGGCATTAGTCAAGGAGTTTGGGCCAGAGTATCTCCATTACAAAAAGGAGGTTTATGGCTTCTTTCCGTGGAAGAGGGTAAAAAAATAAAGGAGGCAAAGTCGATGCAAACTGAGAACTCGATCGCCATTAAGGGAAGTCTGGAGGAGGTCTTTTCTGTAATGGCGGATGTAGAAAGCTGGCCTCTTTATCTCTCCTCTCATAGAGATATGCGTATCCTTAGAAAGGAAGAGGATATGATAGAGATTGAAAGAAAGGGAATCATTAAGTGGATTTCAGTTATTGAGATTGATAGAGAGAATATCCAGATAAAATCCGATCAGATTAAAGGACCAGTCAAGGGCCTTAAGGCCCTCTGGAGATTTGAAGAACTGAAAGGTGAAACAAAGATGGTTCTTGAGCACAGTTATCATTGTCAAGTATCAGTAATTGGATGGATAATAGAGCTAATCGTTGCTTTTGCCCTTAAGAAGATAAGTAACAATACCTTGAAGGCGGTCAAAGAGAGGGTGGAACAGGGATGAAATTTACCATTTTTTACCTTTTATTTTTAATCCTATCGACCATCCTTCGTTTTTTTCGGAATATGGCCACTCGAAACAGAAAAGGGGGGATTGTTTATACCAAATCAATCTTTGCCTTTCAAAGCGGGCTCTATGCTATTCTGCTCATTTCAACTATTGTAGAATTCTTCCTTGTTGTCGACCAAAGGGTTGATCTGTTTGCGAGTCTTTTTGGTTTGATACTCTATCTTGCCGGGATAGGGGGGCGGGAATGGGCAATTAAGTCACTTAGCGAATACTGGAGTGCTGACATTCGAATAAGAGAAGATCATCACCTCATCAAAGAGGGGCCTTACAGGTATGTGCGGCACCCCAATCTTGTCTGCCTCTTGCTTGAGGTAAATGGTTTATGTCTTATCCCCAATGCTTATTACTCTCTTATATTTCTCTGGACAGTATTCCTCTTCTCAATCTTATTTCGAATACATTTAGAGGAAAAAGCCTTAATTGAGAAATTTGGCCAGGAATACCTTGATTATAAGAAGGAAGTTCCGGCCCTTATTCCATTAAAATTTAGAAGAGCGAAATGAACCTTTATCAAATCAGCTTAGCCCTGGTTGTCTTATTCAATTTTTTTCTGGCCATCTTTGTCTTGAGCCGTAATGTCAAGGCCAGGGTAAACAGGGCATTCTGTCTCTATAGCAGCTTTTTGACTGCCTGGGGGACTGGGATGCTGGCCCTCTCCCTTGTCCCGGAAGGCCAGAAGGAGATAGCCCTATGGTGTGTTCCTATCCTCCATCTTGGATTGGTCTTTTTACCTTCGAGCTTCTTTCACTTTGTCCTGGCCATTACCAAAGATGAGAATAAATTTAATAGGCGTGTATGCCGGTTGGCATATCTCTTTAGTGTCTTCTTCCTGATTAGTGATAGATTAGGACTCTTTGTTCTTACTTCAGATGTCACCTTTGTTTTTGGCAGCTATAGGATAGTAAGAGGACCGTCAGCTCCATTCTTCAACCTATTCTTTCTTTTCCTCGGCCCTTATGGTACCTATCTCCTCTACCGGGCCTCCCAGGCGGTAACCTCTCCTTTAGAGAAGAACCGCTACAAATACCTTTTCTCTGGTATGGTTGTAAGCTTATTTTTTGCCATGACCAACATCGTGCGGGTAATGGGGGTTAAGGTATCCCCCCTGGGCCACATAGGTATCCTTTTCTTAAACTTCATGACGGCTCTGGCCATTGTCCGCTACCGGCTGATGGACATCAATATTATCATCCGGCCGGGCCTGGTTTATACCACTCTGACTGCTTTTGTAACCACCTTATGGCTCTCCGGCGGCTTTTTCTTTGAAACCCTTCTCGATTTTCAAACCCTTTTTGCCAGGATTATGACTATCATCATCATCGTCTTCCTCTTCAACATCATCAGGGAGAGGATCCAACTTATGGTGGATAAGATATTTTATCGGGAAAAGTATGAGCTCTTTCACCTTCAAGAAAAGGTAACTTCAGAGATTGCCGCCGGCTATGATCCGGATATCCTTGTCCCGTCTGTTTTGAAAGAGATTGAAGCTGCCCTGCATCCCCGGTTTATCTCGGCTATGCTTTTATCTTCTGACCGGAGGTGTTACTTCGCCCGATACCTTATCGGAGAGGGGGAGAAGCAGGCTATCTTACCGGCCGATGATCCCCTTGTTAAGTGGTTGGTCAGGGAAAAAAGGGAGATATTCAGTGAAGAGCCGGAGGAGAATCCTGAGTTTAACGGCTTTAGAAAAGGAGTAAAAGAGGGTTTTGAGAAAATAATGGCCAAGCTGGTTGTTCCCTTGATCTATGGGTATGAGCTTACCGGGATATTCAACCTCGGGAAGAAGAAGGGGGAAGGTTATTATACCTATAATGAGATTGCCTTTTTAAATACAATAGCTAAAGAGCTGGCCTTAACTTTAGAGAATACCAGGCTCTATGCTGATTTGAAAGAGAGGACAGCCGAGCTTGAGAAGGCCAATGCCGCCAAGTCGGACTTTTTAAATGTCGTCTCTCATGAGCTGAAGACCCCTCTTACGGTCATCCTTAGTCAGGTGGGGTTATTTAAGCAAGAGGTTTTTGGAAAGATTAGCGAGAAACAGACAGAGAGCCTGAAAAAGATAGAAGATAAGGGTTTTAAGCTCAGGTCTTTGGTTGCGGATATATTGAATATGTCAAGGCTTGAGAGCGGGAAGGTCTATGATCTCAAGATAAAAGAGGTTCGGATAGAGAGGATATTTGAGGAGATAGTGGAAAGCTTCAAATTGTTAGCTGATAATAGAGGAATTAAGATAGAGATTGATCTTTCCTCAGAAATTCCTCCCATCCTTTCTGATCCCGGAAAGATAAAGAATATCCTCTCTAAGCTCCTTGATAATGCGGTCAAGTTCACTCCATCCGGAGGAATAATCATAATTGGGGCCAAAGAGGCCGATAAAGATGTGGAGTTCTTTGTCTCTGATACAGGAATTGGGATAAGAGAGGAGGATCAAAAAAGGATATTTGAAAGATTCTTCCAGGTAGATGCATCAAGTACCCGCAAATATGGCGGGACCGGCTTGGGCCTGACCGTAGCCTCTGAACTGGTCAAGGCCATGGGAGGAAAGATATGGGTTGAGTCAAGGTTGCGGGAAGGGAGCAAATTTATCTTTACTATTCCGACAAAGTGAGGTATGGCTATGTAGTTGCAGAGCTTGCTCTGCTATGCCAGACTATGTCGAGCAAGCTCGACTACTACAAACATATTATACGAGCTGGACAGCAGTAAGTTCTCAGCTTTCCCCAGAATGAATACTCTGTAAGTTG
>JASEGY010000270.1 GCA_030019105.1 bacterium
CTCTAAACCTGACAACCTGAACGGGTTCTACCATAACTTTTGAAGAGGATACCTCGAAGGCTCTATTGAGAAGGTTTGGCATCCAGCCTGATAGCTTTTGGGGATAACTATAGTGTTTAAGAAAAGGGGTGTGTAAGGTGAAGAGAAAGTCAAGTCTTTTTGTTCTGGTGGTAATTACTTTAGGTTCTATTATAGCCGGCAGAGAGGTTAGGGCCGGTCAGTGGCCGGCCATAGACCCGGCCTCGATCAGGCCGGTCTTTGTTTTTATGTCTGATCATATCCTGGGGGGTGGTAACTTTGATATCTATCAAATGGATCAGAATGGGGTGACGACTAATCTGACCGGGACGTCAAACCAGGAGATAGACCCCTCCTTTTCCTTTGATAAAGAGAAGATAGTGTATGCCAGTAATGCCGGGGGCGATTATGAGATCGGAATAATGAAGGCCAACGGTTCTGATACGATTCAGTTAACCGATAACTCCGTGGATGACAGGTACCCGGCCATATCTTCGGATGGACAGTGGGTTGTCTTTAGCCGCCGGGTCAGTTCCGACCGCTGGGATATCTGGAAGGTAAAGGTAAACAACCCGGCCGACAGTGTTGCCCTGGTAACCAATCAGGGTAGAAATGAATCGCCCTGTTTCTCCCCGGATGGGACAAAGATCGTCTTTTCCTCTAATCGTCTGGCGGTTAATAATTTCGAAGTATATACGGCCAATGCCACTGATGGTGACTCCCAGACTAATCTGACCAACACCCTGGGTAATGATCTTGATCCCTGTTACTCCCCTGATGGGAGCAAGATTGGCTTTGCCTCTGACCGATACGGCAACCAGGATGTCTTTTGGATGAGCCCCGATGGGTCAAATCAGACCCGCATTACCTCAACTACCGCCTTTGAGCAGTATCCCTCTTTCTCCCCTGATGGAAGCCAGGTTATTTTCACCTCCTATCTTGATGACTACCGGGGAGAGATTTATATGATAAATATCGATGGTTCAGGGGGAACGAGATTAACCAGTAATACTTACTATGACAAGTATCCCTCCTGGGGAGGGGCACCCACCATCCCGGCCGATCCGGGTAATCTGACTATAACAGCGGTTGGGGCGACTACGATCGATCTTAAGTGGCAGGACAATTCCTGGAATGAAGCCGGCTTTAAGATCGAGAGGGGGCCTGATATAAGTTCCTTCTCTGAAGTGGCCACTGTTAATACTAACCGGAATACCTATCACGATACCGGACTTGTCCCACTCACTCATTATTTCTACCGGGTCAGGGCATACAATACCCAGGGGCATTCTACTCAGTATTCAAATACGGTTGATACCACCACCCTGGATATCCCACCGTTGGCCCCAACTAATCTTACCGCGGCTACTATCTCAATAAATCAGCTTAATCTGAGCTGGACTGATAATTCAACCGGGGAGGATAGCTTCACGATTCAAAAGAGCAAAACAGCCGGATTTGGAGGAGGGGGGATCAATACCTTTACTCTGCCGGGTGAAACAACCACTTACAGTGATCCTGATTGTATCCCGGCGACTACCTACTATTACCGGGTCAGGGCAGAGCGAAGGGGGCTGAGTTCGGACTGGTCGAATACGGCTGAGGCGGCCACCTGTGATACGTCCCCGAATGCCCCGAGCGGACTAAATATAACAGGTGTCTCCGGAGAGATGATCGCTTTGGCCTGGACCGACCACTCCAATAATGAAGACAGCTTTTCCATTGAGAGAAGTTCACTGGACACATCATCTTTCACAAAGGTGGGATGGGTAGCAAGTGGTCTGAGCATTTATGAGGATGCGGGGCTTATCCCGCAGACTCAATACTACTATCGGGTAAGGGCCGTAGTGGCCGGGTGCGGGCAAGTACTTTATTCCTCCTATTCGAATTCGGTTGGAGCTGCCACGTCTGAGACCCCGCCGGTAGCCCCGGGGCCATTAATGATTACGGTCATTTCAGATGCTCGAATCGATCTCTCCTGGACCGACAATTCGGATGATGAAGATACCTTTGTCCTCCAGAGAAGCTCACCTGACTCCACTTCCTTTTCCCAGGCGGCCCTCCTTCCTGGTAACGGGCCTTCAGCAGGAACAACTATTACTTACCAGGACATTAGTCTTGAGCATAATACAAAATATTACTACCGGGCAGCCGCCTTACGGGGATCAAACTTTTCAGTCTGGTCAAATATAGCTGCGGCCGTTACTTGTGATATACTACCGCCGGCGCCGGCCAATCTTTCTCTTACTCTTATCTCAGGAAATCAGATTGACCTTACCTGGACTGCTCCCTGGAGTAATGCGGATAGCTTTGAGGTTTGGAGGAGCTTCCCTGACACCGGGAATTATACTCTTCTTGCTAAAGTGGATACTCCAACTGTTACTTACAGTGACACCTCTTGCCTGCCGGGAGTAAGTTACTATTATTACCGGATAAGGGCGCGAAATATCACCTGTCCCGGGAATATCGGCTATTCAGACTATTCAAACGAGGCCAGGATCAATACCAATCTCAGTTCTATTTACATTGAGGCCCCTGACAAGGTAGGGGAGGGGAGTAGTTTTGAAGCCAGAGTAATGGTAGATCGTGTCTCTAATTTAGATATTGTCTGGTTTAGTCTTACCTATAATTCAACGGTGGTTTCCACTCCCAGCGTAAGTTTAGGAGATTTAACCAGTGGATCAGTATTAGTGGCCAATACAGACACCCCGGGCTTAGTCAAGGCAATCATCAATGTCCCCGGGACTAATGGGGTAAGTACAACTACCCCTTCATCTCTGGCCAGGCTGCTCTTTGGGGTTATTGGAGGAAAAGGAGATACGGCTAAACTCACCTTGCCCTTACCCGGCTCAGCGGACATCGGGCTGGGGGATAACATGGCCAGGGAGATCCTTATCCTGAGCACCTCGGGCGATACAGTGACTATAATCGGTTTACTTCCTGGAGATGCCAATTGTGACGGCCAGGTCGACCCCAGAGATATAACCATTATGGAGATGATCCTGGTGGGGGTGAGGCAAATATGTTCTACTGGCAACCTTGACCTGAATAGCGATGGTATCTTTGACGCCGCTGATATCCTTTCCTTAGCGAGAATATTGGTTGATCTACCACCTACCGGAGCCCCACAGCGACTTTATTCAGATCAACTTAAAGCCTTGCCTTGCCGGGATGAAAAGGAATTAGGGGCTGGTGAGGCAAGCCCTACCTTACATATTTCACCTTCAATTTCAGGGGAGTCTTCAGATGGGATTTTAGAACCCAGCATACTCAGGTTCATACATAGAGATGGAAAAGTGGTGATTGAGGTAGATAAGGTAGATAACCTGGATGTGGTCTATCTGGACCTCCGATATGACCATGGAGGCCAGGTAAGAGGGGTTATGGCCGGAGATTTAGTTAAGGAAACAACCCCCCCGGTGGCACATCTTGAACCAGGCAGGATCAGGGTGGTCTTGAACATAACCGGTCTCTCGGGCGTAAGCGGCTCCGGTTCTCTCCTCGAGATAGAGATAGCCGGCAATCCGGGTCTCTCAATAGAAGAATTCTTTTTAGGGAACAGCGCCGCTGCGCTTATCCCTATTCAGTTTAGCCAAATACACCCGGGGTTTTCAAAAAAAGACCCGGGCATGAAATATCCGCTGGAGGTTAAGCCGGACGATCCTTCTTTCCCCCTTTACTCCAGGCTGTTACAAAACACCCCCAATCCCCTCAATCCCGAGACCTGGATTCCTTACGAGCTAAGCTTTCCAGCAGAAGTGGCTATTAATATCTATACTCTGGCCGGTCAGCTTGTCCGTACCCTTGATTTGGGGGCAAAGGAAGCCGGTTTCTATCTCTCCGGAGAAAAAGCGGCTTACTGGGATGGTAAAGATAATGACGGCAGGGAGATAGCCAGCGGTGTCTATCTCTATCAGTTCAAGGCCGGTGGCTTCATTTCGACCAGGAAGATGATCGTCCTAAAATAGGCGATGGTCATCGTTTCGGCCATTGGGTTACGCTTCCTGAAAAGCTGAAATGTAGGGTCGGCTTTGCCCACCGAAAGTATTAGTGGTAGATAAAAATCGGTGGGCAAAGCCCACCCTACCTCTGAGTGGCCGAAACGATGATCAAGGCCCTTTTCCCGATATGGAGTTTCAGGAGAGGTGTTATGTCTGATGGCAAACCCAAACCTCTAAAATATAGAGAATTGAGAAAGAAGCTGAAGGAGTTTGGCGTGATTGAAGATCCCCATTGTCGCGGCAAAGGGAGCAAGAGGGGGCAATGTCTGAAAATAGGAGGAGAGCGATGCAAACAGCCAATGCGGTAGATGTTTACGAGCTATTAAAACCTAAGATCGGGGTAGAGGAGTCCAAAACCTTACTCCATTTCATTGATGATCGAACTATCTCCCTGCTGCAAGACGAGATCGCCAAAGGGGTAGCCACTAAGACGGATATTGCCGCAATACAGGGGGAGATAGTGCCGATGAGAGGCGAGATAGGATTGATAAGGGGCGAGATTGAGAGCATAAGAGACCAGATGGTGACCAGGGCAGAGATGGCAGGAATGAAGGCAGAGATTAAAAGCATACGAGACCAGATGGCCACCAAGGCGGATTTGGCCGACTTAAAAGCAGAATTGACGGGGAATATTGCCGCAGTAGAAATAGATCTGACGAGGAATATTGCCGCAGTAAAAACAGAACTGACGAAAGGGCTTGCCGCACTAAAAGCAGAATTGACTGAGAATATTAACAGTTTCAAATGGCAGATGCGTTTATATCTGGTTGTCATTGGTGGGCTGATTCTTCTCACTAATCCTAATGTTCTAAATCTTGTCGGAAAACTCCTGGGGATAGTACCTAAGTGAAAAGAGCCAATAAGCGGCGATGATCATCGCCCAAGCTTCATTCCTCTGTTGCTTCGCAACATTTTTATCCAAGAGCCTTCCGAGTATATCTGAACGCTCCTATTTTTCTCCGTGTCTCCGTGTCTCCGTGGTGAATTTTTGATTGCACAGGTCGAGAAGCTTTCTTACAATCATTGGTGTTTATTTACAAGTGGGATAATCTCCGATTTGATAAATAGTTGAGAAAATATTTACCTCCTGAAGTTACCTGAATTTTACATATCCCTCAGAAACAAAATACTGATTCAACCCCCAATGCGGGAATTTACTTCTTTGTATTCCCCGGGTACTCATCCGCTACTACTTTGATTATGGAAATCTAATAGCACACGGATAACACGGATACTACGGATTACCACGGATAAAATCA
>JASEGY010000271.1 GCA_030019105.1 bacterium
TCCGCTTCAAAAGTGTAAAGCTGTTATTTGGGCGATTTGAAACGATGCCAAAATTGGTTTGGTTGCGGCCAGAGGCCGCGCTAAGAATTAAGCGTATGTATTAAGTATTAGGCCGAGTCCAAAACTACTCCCCAACTCGGCTCCTCCTCCGGAGGAGCCGGATGCCGCTTCTACCGCTTGGGCGGTAATACTAGCGATCTGTTGAGATATCCTGTTGGCCACCTCTAACATGGTGATGGCTGTGGAGAGTTGAACGGAACCCCCAATTGCTGAAGATGAACCCATTTTAGATCACCACCTACAAAGTATTGGCTCAATATGTTCTCCCCGGTTTTTGGTGATCTCGACAAGGATTTAATGTATCCTCTTCAAATCTATTGGGATATCTGATTGTAGGTTGTAGGTTGTAAGTTAACCGTCACCCCGGCGAACTTACAACTTACAACAGATACCCATTAAATTTGAAGAGGATACGATTTAATAGATTTGGAAAGAAGTTACGGAAGATTTACAGGTGCAGTTTTCATGCAGGTTCCGGGAAATTCCTCCGTGTACTTCCCTTATCAATAGGCATCCTTGCCTTTTAATTCAGCTGTCAGACCCTTCCAGGAGGGGAAACATGATTTTTGGGGAAAATCTTTTAGGCCTGACAACTGAATGTTAAATACTTTAAAAATATAATAGCATCCTCGTTTTGTAGATTTTCCCACAATGAGATGATCAGCGTTGATGCTCATCTGATATCCTTATCGGCAGAATAAAGGCAAAACTTTAGGACAAAAGTTTCGAGTTTGAAGTTTCGTAACCGTTCAGGTAGTGTAAATAAGGGAAAAGGGGAAAGTTGGGAAAAAGGGAAAATTAAGAGTAAAATAGGGATTCAACGGTTACCTTTTTCCTTATTTACACTACCTACCTGAGCGGTTACGAAGTTTCTAAGGTGTGAACTCGAAACTCGAAACTTAAATAGATGAACTCGAAACTTAAGATAAAGGAAGCTGCTTCGATAATACAAAAGGGTGGGGTGGTTATTTTCCCTACTGAAACAGTGTATGGTTTAGGTGCAGACGCCCTGAATCCTGCGGCTGTGGCCAGGATATTTCAAATCAAAAAAAGGGCCGACAATAAACCTTTAGCTATCTTGGTCGCCAACCAATCCCAGATAGAGATATTGACCGCCTGTATTCCTTGTCAGGCTAAAGTCTTGATAAAGAAGTTTTGGCCTGGCCCTTTAACCCTGATCCTTCCTGCCTCAGATCGAGTTCCCGCTATTCTCAAGGGAGAAGGTAATTCAGTCGGACTCAGGATGCCGGCCAACCAGGTAACATTAGACCTAATTAAAGAAGCAGGCTGTCCTCTGGCCGCTACTTCGGCCAACACCTCTGGTTGTCCTCCCCCAACCAGGGTTACGGAAATAGCCAAAGAGATATTCAAAGAGGTGGATATGATCCTTGACGGAGGGGAGACTGAGTTAGGTGTTGCTTCGACTGTGGTTGATCTAACCGGCTCTCAACCAAGAGTCATTAGGTCCGGACCGGTGGTACTTGAGACAGGATTTTGGAAAAACAAGCGAAACTGAACTTGATTCCCACGATTACTTTCAGTCCGCCGAAGTCGGATTGGGTTTCAAACCCTTGTCTTTCAGACGGCAGGTCTTTCATCCACCGAAGGCGGAAGGGGCATTTAGCCCCAAACTTTTTTTAGTAGAAAGGAATAGGAAATGAAAAGAAATAACGGTCTTACCCTGATAGAGTTTTTGTCTATAGTGGCTATTGTTGGTCTTCTTATCCTCATCTTGATCCCCAGCTGGCGCTGGGTGACAGATGGAGCCAGTGAGAGTGCAACCAAGGCGAATATACGTCAGCTAAGAACAGCCATTCAGAAGTATTATCTTGACTATACTGAATTTCCAAAGACCTTAGACAGTGTCCCTGATGCAGGTAAAAAACCCTTTGTCACTTCTTATATAAAAGAGAGACCCGAAGCCCTCTTAAAAAAGAGCCTGGGGGCAGTCAGCCAAAGCGATGCCATAAAGTATGGGATTGAGCCGGCGGCGGGTACTACAGACGGGGGATGGTTTTATAATCCTACGACAGGGCAGATATGGGTCAACCATTCGGCAATGGATTCCAAGGGTGAGTTGAGTTACCTCGATTATTAAGGGCATCTTCCTGCGGTTAGAAAAATAGGCGTAAAAGCTGCTATTTGCGCAATTGCCAAATTTTCGTCCCACTAATTGCTATGATAAAGAAAATTCTGTTCGTCTGTACTGGTAATACGTGCCGGAGCGTGATGGCCGAGAAATTATTTAAGTATATGCTGCCTCCTGATTCGGGGATAGAGGTAACATCGGCCGGAACAAATGTTTTTATCGGTCTTGAAATACCGGAGGCGATGAAAAAGATGCTGGCGGCTGAAGGAATAGAACACTTAAATCACTGTCCTGTCCAGTTAGAGCGTTATATGCTCCGGGAAGCAGACCTTATTTTAACTATGGCCAAACATCATCAGGAACAGATAAACACCTATTTCCCTGGATTTGACGACAGAACCTTTCTTTTTAAAGAATTCACGGAACTCGGCCAGGGAGATATTCAAGATCCCTTTGGCGGCTCCTGGGAGGCTTATGAAACATGCTTGCACGAAATCAAGAGGGGGCTTGACAACCTTTTGAAAAAATTGGACGACATCTAAGGAGGTAACCGAATGGGAAGGATAATAACGCCGGTACTAATTACCAATGCGTTGGATACAAGCCATAGAATTGAATGCGATGTTCTTGTAGATACCGGGGCCAGCGCCCTGGTACTACCTGATGCCTGGAAAGGCAAATTAGGGAACTTCCCTTCGAGTCGAACGGTTAAAATGGAAACCGCTGATCAGCGAATTGTTTCGGGAAAAGCATGTGGGCCGGTTGAAATTCAGATAGAGGGCTTTGCTCCAATTTATAACGAGGTCGTTTTCTTACCCATGGAACCTGTTAATGGTGGCTACGAACCAATACTTGGCTATATTATTCTGGAACAATCCCAGGTAACGGTAGATATGGTCGGACATAGATTAGTCCCTGTAAAGTACCTTGACCTTAAGTAATTGCCGGCCTTGTCCATCGTTTCGGCCAATAGTGCTTGACCAAGTATAGTGCTTAAGAAAAAGATTCTGGGGTTGGTTGAAGATTGGAGTTTAGGCTTTAGCCTTTCATAAGTAATGAAATCCTAAAGGATTAACTCCGAAAGCTATATAGCCTATCTTGAATTCGCTTACCCCAAAATATTTATCTTAAGAGCTATAGTTGCAGAGCTTGCTCTGCCGTAATGTCGAGCAAGCTCGACCACTACAAAATTGATCCGATGGCCGAAACGATGGATAAGGCCTAATTGCCGCTGTTCCGGGTTATCTCATGGCTCAAAATAATTGTTACAGATAAATTAGCATATCAGGGAAAAAATGCTTGACAAATAAAATCTGATGTGGTATCATAATAGCCAGAAGAGAGAAATGCTAATTATCGCTATCCTCGAAAGGGCTAACCTTCCGGAGGTTGAAAGGGGGGGGCGCAAAGCCGAGGGTCTAATTAGAATTAATTAGACAGCCTGGCTGCCGAAGGGATGGGGAGAGATAGAGGGCCTGACTTTGAGCCATTGAGGCGCGAAGAAAGGCTTTTTTATTATGGGTTAAAGTAGAGAGGGGATATCGGATTTATCATGAGACCTAAAAGAGAAAGTGGTTTTACCTTACTCGAATTAATGATTGTGGTCTGCATTATTGGTATCCTGGCAGCGGTAGCTACTCCTAAGTATGTAGGTCTGGTTGATCAGGCCAAAGACGCGGCGATAAAGGCTAACTTGCATAATTTAAGAGTAGCTGTTCATCTTTATTATGCCTCGAGCGAAGGGGTATGGCCGGCAACGCTGAATAATGTGCCTCACCCGGGAGGAGAATTTCCGGCTTTCTTGCCCACCTATATGGAGAGGATACCGGAAGCCAGATTAAGGAGTAACCTTGAGCCTCCTGTTCCTGATAGCGCCAACGTTGTTCTCAGCGGCGAGGACCCTATCGAAACCCCAATCGCCCCGCAAGGGGGGTGGATTTATAATCCACGTACCGGTGATATCAAGGTCAATTGCGATGCATTTGATACAAAACTGAAGCTGCGCTATATTGATTACTAATACATCTCGGCGTAAGTTCCTCGCCGGTTACAGGCATTGACCTTCCCGAAAGCTTCAAGCTTTCGGGAAGGTCAGGTTACGACTTTTTGAGAAGATACAGATTAACCCTAAGTCAGACAGAAGCCTTGTAAGGGAGGATTTTTGTGATGAGGATTATAAAGGAGATTGAAATTGGGGAAAGGAAGGCTAATGCCTTATTTGACACGGGTGCGATGCATACCTATGTTAAAGAGGATATTCTTTGTGATGCCCAAAAACTGAATATTCCAAAATCCTATAAAGTAGCCCTTGGTGGAAGAAATATTGAGGTGCATGAATTATATTTTGTTTGGGGAGAAATCGAAGGTTTGGGATTTGATATGGAAGTAGTTTCAGTAGATGAGCTTGGCAGGGCAGATGGAAAAGAGTTAGATGCCATTATTGGCGCCTTGACTATGGAGAAATGGGAGATAATCCCTAATCCAAAGGAGGGCACCCTTGACCTTGAAGGATTAAAGCGGCGTGAATTTATAGAGTTCTAAAAGCAAAGGTGGCATTGGTCATCGTTTGGGCAATGAGATCAATTTTGTAGTGGTCGAGCTTGCTCGACATTACGGCAGAGCAAGCTCTGCAACTACAACACCCAATTTGGTCAAGCACTTTTTGCCGAAACGATGACCAAGGCCGCAAAGGTAGATAGGCTGTAGGCATTTAGACTGTAGGAAGGAAAGTTGTTCGCCAGTTTCAGAAACCGGGTTTTTTCGAGACCGGACGAAGATGAAGTAGAAGTAGAAGTAGTCTTTGCGTACTTTTATGTTAGGTGACATTAGGGATTTAACTCTAAAATGAGACTAAGTTATTATGAAGACACCGATTCGCTTTACATTTATCTTGTTGATCGTCCTGGAATAGAAGCACGTGAAGTTGCTCCTGGTATTGTGTTCGATTTTGATACTGAAGGAAACCCAGTCGGGATCGATATCGATCATGCTCAGAATATTCTTGACCTTACAACACTTGAGGCTGAATCCCTGCCTTGTTGGTCATACGCAAGAACTATAGTGTTTAAGAAAAAGATTTTGGGGTTGGCTATCCTTTGGAGTTCAGG